>NZ_CAXSHM010000027.1:0-47042 GCF_964237335.1 uncultured Sphingomonas sp. | reverse complement strand
ACCCGGGTCATTTCTCGATGAAAACTCCGGGTCAACTCTCAGTGCAAATCAACACTTCGTCGTCACCCCGGACCTGATCCGGGGTCCCGCTTACGTCGACTACGAAAGAAGAAACGTGCGCTGGTCAGTTCTGGGGCGACCGGAGGACGGACAGACCTGCCGTCATGGGAGTAAATCCCATGACCTCGAACGCGGCTTTCCGCCGCGTCGGCCGGCCTGGCCGCTTCGCGGCGCAGCCTTGGCTGCGCCGGCGGCGGCTCAGGCGTGTATCGCCTTCCCCTGTACCGCCATCGCCGCTTCCTTGATCGCCTCCGCGTGCGTCGGGTGCGCGTGGCAGGTGTAGGCGATGTCCTCGCTCGTCGCGCCGAACTCCATCGCGATCGCAGCTTCCGCGATCAGCGTGCCCGCGAGGCTGGAGACGATCCACACCCCCAGCACGCGATCGGACTTGGCGTCGGCGATCACCTTCACGAAGCCGTCGGTGTCGCGGTTGGTCTTGGCGCGGCTGTTGGCGGCGAAGGGGAACTTGCCGACCTTGATCTCGCCCCCGTTCTTCTGCGCATGGGCGGCGGCGACCTCCTCGCTTAGGCCGACGCCGGCGATCTCGGGCATGGTGTAGACCACCGACGGGATGACTGCCTCGCTGACGATGCCGGTATGGCCGGCGATGTTCTCCGCCACCGCGACGCCCTCGTCCTCCGCCTTGTGCGCGAGCATCAGGCCGGGGATCGCGTCGCCGATCGCCCATACGCCCGGCACCGTTGTGCGGAACGAGTGGTCGGTCTCGAGCTGGCCGCGTGCGTTGAGCGCCAGGCCGATCGCCTCAAGGTTCAACCCGTCGACGTTCGCGCGCCGGCCGATTGCGACCAGCACCGCGTCGGCGGACAGCGTCTCGGGCTCGCCACCCGCAGCCGGCTCGACGGTCACCGTCGCGCGGCCGTCGGCCACCTCGACGCCCGTCACCTTGGTCGACAGGCGGAGGTCCATGCCCTGCTTCTTGAACAGCCGCGCGCTCTCCTTGCGCACCTCGCCGTCGAAGCCGGGCAGGATCTGGTCGACATATTCAACCACCGTCACCTTGGCGCCCAGCCGCCGCCAGACGCTGCCGAGCTCCAGACCGATGACGCCGCCGCCGATCACCACCAGATGCTCGGGAACCTTGGGCAACGCGAGCGCGCCGGTGGAATCGACCACCACCTGCTGGTCGACCGTGACTCCGCCCAACGGCGTCACCGACGAGCCGGTGGCGATGACGATGTCCTTCGCGGTGACGGTATTTCCCGCTACCTCGACGGTGTGCGGGTCCTTGAACCTCGCGAGGCCCTTCAGCCACGTCACCTTGTTCTTCTTGAACAGGAACTCAACGCCGCCGGTCAGCTCCTTCACCGCCTTGGCCTTCTCGGCGTGCATCTGGTCGAGGTTGAGCGTCACGCCCGTAAAATCGATGCCGAACTTGGTCAGGTGCCCGCCCTTGGCCTCCTCGTAGATCTCGCTGGCGTGGAGCAGCGCCTTGGACGGGATGCACCCGACGTTGAGGCACGTGCCCCCCAGCGTCTCGCGGCTCTCCGCACAGGCGGTGCGGAGGCCGAGCTGCGCCGCCCGGATCGCTGCGACATAGCCACCCGGGCCGGCGCCGATCACGAGGACGTCATAATCGAAAGTGTCAGCCATTTTTCTTCCTAGACAAGCGGCATCGAGCGGACGGTACCCGGCTCGATCACGACGAAGCGAGAGATGGGGTCGATTGCGCCTGTACGAAATAGCGTCAGGAACAGGTCGCCGACTAACGCGGCGTGTTGAGGACGGCTCTGCATATATACGACGCCGGAGGGTGCAGGCTGTCCTTCCCGGAAGATCATGCGGCTATAGTCCTGGTCGAACGTGACGCGCACCCGGTCTTCGTGCCGGGCCTGCGCCATGATGTCTGGATCGAGAGCGCTTGGCGTACTTTCGGCAACGGCGAAACGATCATGCCCGAGTTCGCGCAATGTGATTACCACGACGAAGGGAACGTTTTCGTCGATCAGAAAGCGCATCGCTCACGCGGCCTGCGTTACCGGTGAGTAAAGCTGCGCTGACGCGATCTCACGGGGAAAAGCGAACACCGCCTTTAACGCATCCGCGGTCAGACGGGGGTAATTGTCGAACAGCTCGGCCTCGGACCAGCCGGCAACGAGCCAATCGAGGACGATCTCGACAGTGATGCGCGTGCCGCGGATCACGGGCTTGCCCCCCATGACTTCTGAGTCCGAATGTATGTGCTCGCGCCAGTCCATCTCCGTTGCTCCCACTGTCACGTCCCTACAGATCGATCAAAATCCGCGTCGGGTCCTCGATAGCATTCTTGAGCGCGACCAGGAACGTCACCGCCTCGCGACCGTCGATGATGCGGTGGTCGTAGGACAGCGCCAGGTACATCATCGGCCGCGCCATGATCTGGCCCTTCACCACCACGGGCCGTTCCTCGATCCGGTGGAGGCCCAGCACCGCCGACTGCGGCGGGTTGATGATCGGGGTCGACATCAGGCTGCCGAACACGCCGCCGTTCGAGATGGTGAAGGTGCCGCCGCGCATCTCGTCCATCTTGAGCGTGCCGTCCTTGGCACGGCGGCCGAAGTCGCCGATCGTCTTCTCGATACCCGCGACCGACAGCTTGTCGGCGTCGCGGATTACCGGTACCACCAGGCCATTGGGGGCGGAGACCGCGACCGACACGTCGGCGTAATCGCGATAGACGACCTCGTCGCCCTCGATCGAGGCGTTGACGCTCGGCACGTCCTTCAGCGCCATGCATGCGGCCTTCACGAAGAAGCCCATGAAGCCCAGCCGGACGCCATGCTTCTTCTCGAACAGGTCCTTGTACTTGGCGCGCGCCTCCATCACCGCGCCCATGTCCACGTCGTTGAACGTCGTGAGCATCGCGGCGGTGTTCTGCGCCTCCTTCAGCCGCTTGGCGATCGTCTGGCGCAGGCGCGTCATGCGGACGCGCTCCTCGTTGCGGCCCGCACCGGTCGGAGCAGGCATGGGCGCAGACGAGGGTGCGGGAGCCGGAGCCGCCGGCACCTCGGCCGGCCGCGCACTGGCGGCGGCCGTGACGTCTTCCTTGGTCAGCCGCCCGTCGCGGCCCGTCCCCTTCACCGTCGCGGGATCGACGCCATGCTCGAGCACGGCGCGACGCACCGACGGCGAGAGCGCGGCGGCTGAGTCACCGGCGGCGGGCGCTTCATCGCGCAGGCGGGGCTGCTCGGCCGTCGCAGGCGCGCCGCCCCTGTCGCCGCCGGATGTGACGGCGGGCTGCGGCGCGGCCTGCTGTGCCGGGGCGCCGGCACCCGCGTCGATGGTGGCGATCATCGCGCCGACCTCGACGGTGTCGCCCACCTTCACCGCATGCTGGCCCATCGTGCCCGCGACCGGCGACGGTACCTCGACCGACACCTTGTCGGTCTCCAGGCTCGCGATCGGCTCGTCGGCCTTCACGGGGTCGCCCGGCTGCTTGAGCCATTCCCCGAGCGTGGCTTCGGTAATCGATTCGCCCAGCACGGGGACAAGAACTTCGGTAGCCATCTGCTTACTCCCTGACCCCAATTACCGTTCAGGCTGAGCTTGTCGAAGCCCTGCCCTTGCCTCTCGAAGAAAGGCAGCCCTTCGACAAGCTCAGGGTGAACGAAAGAACGGGATTTCCATCTATGATTTTTGCGTACGCCGGATCTCGCCGCGCACGCTCTGCCCCAGTGCGTCGGCGACGAGCGCCGATTGTTCGAGCTGGTGCCGCTTCATCAGCCCCGTCGCGGGCGAGGCCGCGGCCGCCCGGCCGGCATAGCGAGGCCGCTTGGGCCCGACACCCGACGTGACCATCGCCGCCTCGACATAAGGCTCCGCGACAGCCCAATATCCCTGGTTGCGGGGTTCTTCCTGCGCCCAGACGACCTCCTCCAGCGCAGGCATCCGCGCGAGACGCGCCGCCAGCGCGTCGCCGGGAAAAGGATAAAGCTGCTCGACGCGCACGATCTGCGTCGTCGTGTCGCCCGCCGCGTCGCGTGCCTCGATCAGGTCGTACGCCACCTTGCCGGTGCAGAGCACGACGCGCTTGGTCGTCGCGTCGGCGGGCGCCGACGGGTCCGACAAGAGGCGCCGGAAATGGCTGTCCCCGCAGAACTCCGCCGCCGTGCTGACCGCCATCTTGTGGCGGAGCAGCGACTTGGGCGTCATCACGATCAGCGGCTTGCGGAAGCCGCGGTGCATCTGCCGGCGCAGGAGGTGGAAGTAATTGGCTGGCGTGGTGCAGTTGGCGACCTGCATGTTGTCCTGCGCACACAATTGCAGGAACCGCTCGGGCCGGGCGGACGAGTGCTCCGGGCCCTGCCCCTCGTATCCGTGCGGCAGCAGCATAACGAGCCCGTTGGCGCGCAGCCACTTGGCCTCGCCCGACGCGATGAACTGGTCGATCATGATCTGCGCGCCGTTGACGAAATCGCCGAACTGCGCCTCCCACAACACCAATGTCTTGGGGTCGGCGAGCGCATAGCCGTATTCGAAGCCGAGCACGCCATATTCGCTCAACGGCGAGTCCAGCACCTCGAAACGGCCGTGCTCCACCGTCTGGAGTGGCACGTACTTATGCTCGTCGCTCTGGTCGACCCACACGGCATGGCGCTGGCTGAACGTGCCCCGGCCGGAGTCCTGCCCCGAGAGGCGGACGCCATAGCCTTCCGACAGCAGCGACCCGAACGCCAGCGCCTCGCCGGTCGCCCAGTCGAACCCCTGCCCTGTCTTGAACATCTGCGCCTTGGCCTCGAGCACCCGGCCGAGCGTCTTGTGTATGGTCAGGCCTTCGGGCACGCCGGTCAGTGTGCGGCCGAGCGCATCGAACAGCTTGGGCTCGATCCCCGTCTCGACGTTGCGGCGTGCGGTCTCCGCATCCGCCGGCGCATGGAGGCCCGACCAGCGGCCCGCGAACCAATCCGCACGGTTCGCCTTGTAGGTCGCGCCGGCCTCGAACTCGCCTTCCAGCCGCGTGACATACTGGTTGACGTTGTCGTCGATCCACGTCTGATCGACCACGCCTTCCGCGATCAGCCGGCGGCCATAGACCTCGCTGACCGGGGGGTGCTGGCGAATGCGGCCGTACATCAGCGGCTGGGTGAAGCTCGGCTCGTCGCCCTCGTTGTGGCCGAAGCGGCGATAGCACCACATGTCGATCACGATGTCGCGGTGGAACTTCTGCCGGAACTCCATCGCCATCTTGGTCGCGAACGTCACGGCCTCGGGATCGTCGCCGTTGACGTGGAAGATCGGCGCCTGGACGCCCTTGGCGACGTCCGACGAATAGGGTGACGAGCGCGCGAACTGCGGGCTGGTCGTGAAGCCGATCTGGTTGTTGATGATGAAGTGGACGCAGCCGCCTGTATTATAGCCGCGGATGCCGGAGAAGCCGAGACACTCCCAGACGATCCCCTGCCCCGCCATCGCCGCGTCGCCATGGATCAGCACAGGCAGCGAGCGGCTATGCTCGGTCAGGTCGCCGGCGATCGTCTGGATCGCCCGCGTCTTGCCCAGCACCACCGGATCGGCGGCCTCCAGGTGCGACGGATTGGCGACCAGGCTCATATGGACGTGGTGGCCGTCGAACTCGCGATCGGTGCTGGTGCCGAGGTGGTATTTGACGTCGCCCGAGCCCCCGATGTCGTCAGGGTTGGACGATCCGCCGGCGAACTCGTGAAAGATGACGCGCAGCGGCTTGGCCATCACGTTGGCGAGCACGTTCAGCCGGCCGCGATGCGCCATGCCGAACACGATCTCGTCGATGCCCATCTGGCCACCGTATTTGATGACGCTTTCGAGCGCGGGGATCATGCTCTCGCCGCCGTCGAGGCCGAAGCGCTTGGTGCCGACGTATTTGCGGCCCAGGAACTTCTCCCACTGCTCGGCCTCGATCACCTTGTTGAGGATCGCCTTCTTGCCGAGCGGGGTGAAATCGACCGCCTTGTCCTGGCCTTCCATCCGCTCTTGAAGGAAGCGGCGCTCCTCCACGTCGACGATGTGCATGAACTCCAGCCCGACCGCGCCGCAGTAATTGGCGCGCAGGATGTCGACCAGCTCGCGGATCGTCGCCCACTCCAGCCCCATCGTGCCGCCGAGATACACGGGACGGTCGATGTCGGCGTTGGAGAAGCCGTGATACTCGGTCTTGAGGTCCGCCGGCATCTCGTTCTTGACGAGGCCGAGCGGATCGAGCTGCGCCGCCAGATGCCCGCGCACGCGATAGGTGCGGATCAGGAGCTGCGCGCGGATCGAGTCCGCCGCGGCGCGGATGATGTCCGCCTGGGACGGTGCGGGAGCGGCGGCGGCCGGAGCGGGCTTGGCCCCACCCTTAACAGGCTTGGGTGCCGGCTCCATCTGCGTCGGGTCGAGCGCGGCGGTCAGGTCATCGGTGGTCGACGGCGGCCAGGCGGCGTTGGTCCAGCTCGGGCGGCTCGGCCCCTCCAGCCCCTCGAACAGCCCACGCCACTGCGGCTCGACGCTGTCGGGCGACGCCTTGTACCGGGCGTACAACGCATCCACGAACGCCGGGCTGACGCCGCCCGCGATATCGCCGAAATCCTGACCTTCGTAGCCCATCGTTTGTTCCTTTCCCTTCTCCCTTTGGAAGAAGGAGGGGCCCGCCCGCGCCAGCGGGTGGAAAGATGAGGGCGACGGTTTTATTACCCTCACCCTTCCGCGGCTTGCGCCGCTCTCTCCCTCTCCCACCGGGAGAGGGAGACCGATCAACCCTTCAGCACCTCCAGCAGTGTCGATCCCAGTTCGCTGGGGCTCGCCGCCACCTTGATGCCCGCCGCTTCCATCGCGGCGATCTTGTCCTCGGCGCCGCCCTGGCCGCCCGAGACGATCGCCCCGGCATGGCCCATCCGGCGCCCGGGAGGCGCGGTGCGGCCGGCGATGAAGCCTGCCATCGGCTTGGTGCGTCCACGCTTCGCCTCGTCGCGCAGGAACTGCGCCGCCTCCTCCTCCGCCGAGCCGCCGATTTCGCCGATCATGATGATCGACTGGGTGGCGTCGTCGGCCAGGAACAACTCGAGCACATCGATGAAGTTGGTGCCGTTGACCGGATCGCCGCCGATGCCGACGGCGGTCGTCTGCCCCAGTCCTGCATTCGACGTCTGGAACACCGCCTCATACGTCAGCGTGCCCGAGCGCGAGACGACGCCGACGCTACCCTTCTTGAAGATGCTGCCGGGCATGATGCCGATCTTGCATTCGCCCGGCGTCAGCACGCCCGGGCAGTTCGGCCCGATCAGCCGCGACTTGCTGCCGCTGAGCGCGCGCTTGACCTTCACCATGTCGAGCACCGGAATACCCTCGGTGATCGTCACGATCAACGGCACCTGCGCATCGATCGCTTCGAGGATCGAGTCGGCCGCAAAGGGCGGCGGAACGTAGATCACGGACGCGCTGGCGCCGGTCTTGCTCACCGCCTCGGCGACGGTGTTGTACACCGGCAGCCCGAGATGCTCGGTGCCGCCTTTGCCGGGCGTGACTCCACCCACCATCTGCGTACCGTATTCCAGCGCCGCTTTGGTATGGAAGCTGCCGGTCTCCCCGGTCATGCCTTGCGTGATGACCTTGGTGTTGCGGTCGACGAGAATGCTCATACTGAAGCCGTGCTCCGGTTAATGGTCAGTTCGGCCAAGGCCGGTCGGGATTTAGATCGTGCAGACGGTTCATTATCTCGTCCCAACTGTACGGGCAGGACTGCGGCAGTCGATACGCCGGCACCCCGGTTTCATCATTCACCGCCTCGGGCATGCCGATATAAGCGAGCTCGACAGCCTCGACTATCCGGAGTTTGAAACTGGGGTTGTCGACAAGCAACTTGGCCGCCGAGCGACGCTGATCCCGTATCGATTTTCGCCAGCTAGTGCCGCGAAGCTCGGGCTGGAAGTCCCACTTCAACATATGGAAGATGATGAGTTCGATCGAACTGGCGAACGCCCGGAACTCGCTGCGACCCACGCTCTCCACCTCATCCACCAGATGTTCGATGTCGAGTTCGTCAAAGCGGCGGGCACGCAGCAACGCCGCCTGTGCACCAAGCCAAGCCGCGAAATCCTCCTCATAGGCCGGATAGTTCCGGCGCAGCTCAGAGGGATCGCGCTCGGCCATCGTGCCTACGCCAGGCTCTCGTCGATGCCTTTGCAGGCCTCCAGCAGTTCTTTCACCGCGTCCACGCTGACCTTCAGATTGGCCTTCGCCTCGTCGTCCAGCGCGATCTCGATGATCTGCTCGACGCCGCCCGCGCCGATCACCACGGGTACGCCGACGTACAGGCCGTCCAGCCCATACTGGCCCTCGATGTAGGCTGCGGCGGGGAGGACGCGCTTCTGATCGTACAGATACGCCTCCGCCATAGCGATGCCGCTGGTCGCCGGCGCATAATAGGCGGAACCGGTCTTGAGTAGCGCGACGATCTCGCCGCCGCCGCCGCGAGTGCGCTTGACGATCGCGTCGATCTTGTCCTGCGTCGTGCGACCCATCTTGATGAGGTCGGGCACCGGGATGCCGGCGACCGTCGAATATTGCACCACCGGCACCATCGTGTCGCCATGGCCGCCGAGCACGAAGGTCGACACGTCCTTGACCGACACCTTGAACTCGTCGGCGATGAAGTGGCTGAAACGCGCCGAGTCCAATACGCCCGCCATGCCGACGACCTTGTGCGTCGGCAGCCCCGAAAACTCGCGCAACGCCCACACCATCGCGTCGAGCGGGTTGGTGATGCAGATCACGAAGGCATCGGGGGCGTTGGCCTTGATGCCCTCGCCCACCGCCTTCATTACCTTGAGGTTGATGCCCAGCAGGTCGTCGCGGCTCATGCCCGGCTTGCGGGCGACGCCGGCGGTGACGATGATGACGTCCGCGCCGGCGATGTCGGCGTAGTCGTTCGAGCCGGTGATCGTCGCGTCGAAGCCCTCCACCGGCCCGCACTGCGACAGATCGAGCGCCTTGCCCTGCGGCACGCCCTCCGCCACGTCGAACAGGACGATGTCGCCCAGACCCTTCAAAGCGGCCAGATGCGCAAGCGTGCCGCCGATGTTGCCGGCGCCGATCAGCGCGATCTTGTTGCGGGACATCCCAATCTCCGGTTGCGCGCGCCATCACCATCCGCGGCGCCCTAGTCGCGCGGCGGCTTAGGCGGTCGAAACAGGCAGAGCAACCCAAATCGTGATCTAATGCACTTGCGAACCGATAGCAACTAACTGCCGTGGCTGGCGTCCAGGTAGGCATCGGAGCGCATCTCCTCCAGCCGGCTCGCCGTCCGCTGGAACTCGAACGCGCCATCGCCGGCGACATAGAGCTGGTCCGGATCGGCATCCGCGGCCGCGAGGAGTTTGACCTTGTACTCGTACAGCTGGTCGACGAGCGCGACGAACCGGGCGGCCTCGTTGCGATTGTCCGGCCCGAGCCGGGGTATGCCGACCAGGATCACGGTGTGGAAGGTGCGCGCGACGGCAAGATAGTCGGGCGTCCCCCGTGCCTCTCCACACAATTTCCTGAACGAGAACACTGCCACGCCTTTCAGCGCACGCGGGACGCGCAGGGTGCGGCCGGCGCTGACCTGCAGCGTGAACGACGGGACGTGCGCGGCGTCCTCGACCGGGTGGTCGGTCAGCCGGAAGAACGCGGCCGACAGGTCGGCGGTCGCCATCGCACCGTTCGGCACGAGCCACGTTTCCTGGCTGCCGAGCCGGTCGCGGCGATGATCGACGGGGCCATTGAGGGCGAGCACGTCCATGCGCGCCTCGATCAGCGCGATGAACGGCAGGAAATGCTCGCGGTTGAGGCCGTTGCGATAGAGATCGACGGGCGGACGGTTGGACGTCGTCACCACCGTCACCCCACCCTCGATCACCTGCGTGAACAACCGCGAGAGGATCATCGCGTCGGGCGAGTTGGTGACCATCATCTCGTCGAAGGCCAGCAGCCGCGTCTCGGCGGCGATCGCGGCGGCGACGGGCGGGATCGGATCGCCGGCTTCGCCAGCCTCCTTCGGCCGCGCGCGCTCGGCGGCGAGACGTGCGTGGACCTCCAGCATGAAGGCGCCGAAATGGACGCGGCGCTTGGCCGCGATGCCGACGTTGACGAAGAACAGGTCCATCAGCATCGACTTGCCGCGACCGACGCCACCCCACAGGTAGGCGCCTCGGACCGGCTCGGGCCGCCGCCGTGACAGACGGGCCAGCAAGCCGACACGGGACGGTTGCTCCAGCCGCGTCGCCAGCGCGTCCAGCAACCGCGCCGCCTCCGCCTGTTCGGGATCGGCGTGCAACTCGCCCGAGGCGACGAGCGCATCATAGGCAGCCAGGACGTCAGGCATTCAACGCCCCCCTGCTACCAAACCCGTTCAGGCTAAGCCTGTCGAAGCGCTGCCCTTGTTCGGACTGGACATAGAAGAAACAAGCCAGTCCTTCGACAAGCTCAGGACGAACGGAGGTGAAGGGCACAAGACAGGAGAAAGACGGAGGGATCACGGCGCCATTTTCTTCAGCGTTCCGGTGAAGCTCGCGACCACCGGCTCATGCTCCTGGACGATCAGGCCGCGCAGGAACAGCATCCGACCCGTTTCGCGCAACAGCTCCACCCGCGCCTCCAGTGGCTCGCCGATCCGGCCGGCTCCGATGAATTGCGCCGACAGGTCGAGCGTCACGGCGCTCTCGGTCAATGCACCCAGCCCGCGGGACGCGGCGAACAGGGCGACGTCCATGAAGCCCAACAGAGCGCCACCATGCACCGCCTCCCGCATGTTGGAGTGCCGGCGCTCCGGCGTCATCCGGACGCGCGCGGTGCCGTCCTCGATGCGGACATGGATCGGCTCGATGAACGCATTGTAGCGGGTGGCATCGCGAAACTGCCATCGTTTCCACCCAGGTTCCGCGGGATCGTCGTCATAGAGAAAAGCGTCACCCATCCAGTCCTGATACCCCTGCCCAAGCAGAGGTCCAGTCCCGACGTTGCGCTAACATCCTGCCCGCGTGGGCGCGATCGCCTCAGACGACCCGCTCGGCTTCCAGCTTCTTGGTCTCGGCGATGGCCTTGGCGGGGTTCAGGCCCTTGGGGCAGGTGTTGGCGCAGTTCATGATCGTGTGGCAGCGATACAGGCGGAACGGATCCTCCAGCGCATCGAGCCGCTCGCCCGTCATCTCGTCGCGGCTGTCGGCCAGCCAGCGATACGCCTGGAGCAGGATCGCCGGACCCAGGAACTTGTCCGAGTTCCACCAGTAGCTTGGGCAAGACGTCGAGCAGCAGGCGCACAGGATGCACTCGTACAGCCCGTCGAGTTTCGCACGATCGGCCGGCGACTGCAGCCGCTCCTTGCCCGAGGGCGGCGGCGTCACCGTCTGAAGCCACGGCTTGATCGAGGCGTATTGCGCGTAAAAATGCTTGAAGTCGGGGACGAGGTCCTTGATGACCTCCATATGCGGCAACGGCGTGATCTTCACCGTGCCCTTGATGTCTTCGATCGCGGTCGTGCAGGCGAGGCCATTGCGCCCGTCGATGTTCATCGAGCACGATCCGCAGATACCCTCACGGCACGACCGACGGAAGGTGAGCGTGCTGTCCTGCTCCGACTTCATCTTGATGAGCGCGTCGAGCACCATCGGGCCGCAGCTATCCAGATCGACCTGGAACGTGTCATAGCGCGGGTTGGCGCCGCTGTCGGGATCGTAGCGATAAACCTGAAACGACTTCAGCCGGGTCGCCGTCGGCGCCGCCGCATGCGCCTCACCCTTCTTGACGACGCTGTTCTTGGGTAGGCGAAACTCGGCCATCAGGCGCTCCTATGCTGTGATTACAGCTATGTCCTCCGCCGTCGGGGCGCAAGCCTTGCGGGCCTGCCGCAAAAAGCTTGTGTCAATCGCGCGCAAAAATCTCGTCATGGGGCATGGTGACGTTCAGCGACGGCAGGTCGAGCGCCGCGGGGCCGACGAAGACCGCGTCGTTCCACGATTGCGGTCCGGAGCGCTGGAGGACGCGCAGCCGCTCGGTTTCCGGATCGACCAGCACGATCGTCTCGACGGTGGGCAGCGAGCGGTATTCGTCCAGCTTGACCCCGGCGTCCTTGCCACGGGTCGAAGGGGACAGCACTTCCACGATGATCCGTGGCGCATGAAGAAACTCGTCCCCGCCCGCGTCGCCAAGCGCGCCGCAATCGACCGTCACGTCCGGATAGCGCACCGACATGTCATGGCTGCGCACCTTCATGTCGGAGCCATATGGCCGGCAGCCCGTTCCGCGGAGCGCATTGCCCAGGAACCGCATGAAATTGCCCTGGATGCGCGCATGATCCCTGGTCCCGCCGGCCATCATCACGATGACCCCGCGATCGAGCTCGGCCTTGAGCTCCGCGCCGAAGTCGATCTGGAGGAACTCCTCCACCGTTAGGAGGCGCGGGTTGTGGGGCGCGAGCAGGCTGGCCATGCCGCCGGCATACCATGCGTCGCGGCGTCCGCGAAGATCAGATGACGTCGAGGATCACGCCCAGGTCGCGTGCCTCTCCGCCGCGAAGCGGAACTTGGGCCTGCGCCCTACGCTTGGACGAGCGATCAGGAGACCTCGCATGCCCTCGCCCATTAAATCGCCGCTCAAGCCCCTGTCCGAGCAGGTCGTCGTCGTCACCGGCGCAAGCTCCGGGATCGGCCTCACCACCGCCAAGGCGTTCGCGTGGAAAGGTGCGAAGGTGCTGCTGGTCGCGCGCGGCGAGGAGGGATTGGCGCAGGCGGTGAGGGACATCCACTCCGCCAGCGGCACCGCCGCCTACCATGTCGCCGACGTCGGCGACCGGGCCGAGGTCATGGCCGCGGCGGCGCGCGCGGTCGAGCTGTACGGCCGGATCGACACCTGGGTGAACGACGCGGGGACAGCGATCTATGCCAATTTGCTGGAGACCCCGGAAGACGAGCACCAGAAACTGTTCCAGACCAACTATTTCGGCGTCGTCCACGGCTGCGAGGCCGCCGTGCCACACCTCGCGCATGGCGGCGCACTGATCACCGTCGCCTCGATTGCGGCGGACATGCCGACGCCGCTGATGGGAGCGTATGCGGCCAGCAAGCATGCGGTGAAGGCGTATGTGGAGACGCTGCGGATCGAGCTGGCGGCGGCGGGGTCGCCGATCTCGGTGACGATCATCAAGCCATCGGGCATCGACACGCCGATCGCGCAGCACGGCGCCAACCATGTCCGCGAGGGTGCGCCCGGAACGCCCGAGGGCGTCGGGCAGCCAGGTGCCGGCCGCATCCCGCCGCCGGTGTACGATCCCAACCTCGTCGCCGACGCGATCCTCGTCTCGGCCGTCAACCGCCGGCGCGACATCACCGTGGGAGGCGGCGGCCGCGCGCAGGTGCTGTTCGCCGAGCACTTCAAGGGCCTGTACGAGAGACTCGCGCCGATCGCCGCCAAGGGCTTCACCAACCCCGCCAAGTCACAGCGGGGTCCGGGCAACCTGTTCGCGGCCGGAACGCCGGCGACGGAGCGATCGGGCGAGCAGCCGGGTCTGCGCTCCAGCCTCTACACAAAGGCCGCCGAACATCCCCGCGCGACGGCGCTGGGCGTCGGCGCGCTGATCGGCGGCGCGGCGCTCCTGCTGTTCCGCAAGGGCGGGAAGGAATAGGTCTGCATCTGCTCCCGTTAACAGACTTCCGCGGTATTCGCCGGCAACGGACCGCGCGGCACGCGAAGCGGCGACTGCCACCAGCGATCGGCGGCCAGCCGGTGCCGCTCGCCATAGGCGGCGCGGAGCACCGCCGCGAGGCTCGGATCATAGGTGGTCAGGTCGTCGTGACTGAGCACGGTATGCCCGTCGAACCGCGCCACCGGTGCGTCGTCGAACCAGAACTGCGTGCCCACCGCCCAATATTCGGTGAGGGTGGTGGTCGCATATTCTCCCTTCCACAGCCCTGCCGACAACGCGTGGCGATACGCCGCCTCGACCCGCGCATAGAGCGGTTTGTCGACCGCGTGGATCGCGTCGAACACGTCGTGCGCCATCTCGTGGACGAAGATGTTCTGGCCCGCGTACCGGCTGTGCGGCAGGCCGAGCAGGTCCTCCGCCCCGCCCGACGTGAGCACGCCAGCCATCCCACGGGCGCGCGCATTCCAATATTGCCGATCGGTCAGCGCGCCGATCCGCGCGGCGTAGTGCAGTCGCTCGCAGCGTGTGAGGCGCACGTCGTTGGGCGCGGGCTTCTTCCAGTCGCGCTGTTCGGGAAGGTCGGTCGTGCTCTCGTCCTCCGCCATGAGCGCGACCCGCTGGCCACGCGCGACCAGCGCCGCAAGCAGGTCCGGGCGGGCGGCGAGCATGTCGATCGTCAGATCGCGCGCGATCTCCAGCGCCTGCGTGGGCGCACGCGCCGAGCCGACGACGGGGATGCCGGCGGCGTCGAGGCGCCGGGTGTAAAAGGAGTCGAGCGTCGGCGAAGGCAACGCGGCCGAGGTGAGCACCACGGCCGCGGCGATCAGCGAGTTGTACATTGTGCTTACGGGCATAGGACGCTATGTGTCGCCTATGCAGACCACGCTACGCAAGATGGGCAATTCAGTGGGCATGATCGTCCCCAGCGCGCTGCTGAAGGAACTCGGCGCGAGCGTGGGCACGACGATGGACGTGCGTGTGGAGGCTGGCGCCGTCGTGGCGACGCCGCAGCGGCGGGTTCGTGAAGGATGGGAAGAGGACGCCGCCCGCATCGCCGCCGAGCCACTGACCGAAGAAGAACGCGACTGGCTCGCGTTCGGCAACGAAGGTGATGACGAGCTCGTCTGGTGAAGCGCGGCGACATCTGGCTCTGCATGCTCGACCCGACCGTCGGTAGCGAGATACGGAAGACGCGACCCTGCCTGATCGTCTCACCCGATCTGCTGAACGGGCGATTGCATACCGTGATCGTCGCTCCGCTGACTAGCGGTGGTCGGCCCTCGCGATTTCGGGTGGCCGTGACTTTCCAGAACGTACTTGGCCTGATCCTTCCCGATCAACTCCGCACGCTGGACAAGGCGCGGCTGGTGAAACGGCTCGGGCGGGTGGATGCGGAGGTGCTTGACGGGACGCTGGCGGTGCTAGGGGAGATGTTCAGGGATTGATGACCCTAGCGGCCCCGTTCGTCAGAACACAGGCTTGATCCCTGCCTGCTTCAGCGTTCCATTGGCGGTGAACCGGCTCCGGGTACCCGCATCGACCGTCACGTTGAGGCCGGTGATCGGACTGAACCAGATTTCATGATCGCCCTTGCCGTTCCTGACAAAGCGGCAACCGTGATCGAGCAGAATGCGCTTCAGGTCCCGTCCGTAACTGGCGCCCATCAAGCGGCGACCGGTACGGTGCTTTCGTGGAACGCCACCAGCCGCAAGGCGTGCGGGCCGTTGCGACGCTCCGGCGCCAGATGCTCGGCATTGTCGGCGATCAGTTCGGGCATGACCGCCACCGCGCGGTCGCGCAGATGCTCGAGCGTATCCCCCTCCGTCACCAGCCCCGGCACATCGCAATCGAGCGTGTACCAGACCCGGGCATCCGGATCGTAGGCGGCGTGGAGGGTCCAGAGGGTCACGGGGCAGTCCCGGTGACCATCAATACACCCGCTTCTTCGGCTTGATGTATTCAACATCGTCGGTCAGCGTGTAGTCGTGGACCGGACGGGAGCCGATCTCCACCTTGCCGCCCACGCCGCCCCAGCCCGCGAACGTGGCCGTGGAGTGCTTCATCCATTCGGCGTCGTTGCGGTCGGGATAGTCTTCGTTGACATGCGCGCCGCGGCTTTCGGTGCGGCTGGCGGCGCTCTCCATCGTCACGACCGACTGGGCGACAAGATTGTCGAGTTCCAGCGTCTCGACCAGATCCGTGTTCCAGATCAGCGAGCGGTCCTTGATGCCCACATCGCCGATCCGGCGATAGATGTCCGCGATCTTGGTCTGCCCCTCGGCCAGCAACGCGTTGTCGCGGAACACCGCGCAATGCTTCTGCATCGTGCGCTGCATGTCGAGGCGGATGCCCGCCGTCGGTGCGCTGCCGTCCGCATGACGGAACTTGTCCAGGCGGCCCAGCGCCAGCTCTTCCGAGCCCTTAGGCAGCGGGTTGTGCGACGTGTTGAGCTTCAGCGTGTCCTTCAGCCGCAACCCCGTCGCCCGGCCGAACACGACCAGGTCGATCAGGCTGTTAGAGCCCAGCCGGTTCGCGCCGTGGACGGACACGCACGCCGCCTCGCCCACCGCGAACAGGCCGGGGACGATCGCGTCGGGATCACCGTCCTTCAGATGGACGACCTCGCCGTGATAGTTGGTCGGGATGCCACCCATGTTGTAGTGGACGGTCGGCGTCACCGGCAGCGGCTGGCGCGTCAGGTCGACGCCGGCGAAGATCTTGCCCGTCTCGGTGATGCCGGGCAGCCGCTCGTGCAGCACCTTGGGATCGATATGGTCGAGGTGGAGCCAGATGTGGTCGCCGTTGTCGCCCACGCCGCGGCCCTCGCGCATCTCCAGCGCCATCGACCGCGAGACGACGTCGCGCGACGCCAGGTCCTTGGCGGACGGGGCATAGCGCTCCATGAACCGCTCGCCCTCGGAGTTGGTCAGATACCCGCCCTCGCCGCGCGCGCCCTCGGTGATGAGGACGCCGGCGCCGTAGATGCCGGTCGGGTGGAACTGGACGAACTCCATGTCCTGCAACGGCAGGCCGGCGCGCAGCACCATCGCATTGCCGTCGCCGGTACAGGTATGCGCCGAGGTCGCGGAGAAATAGCAACGCCCGTAGCCGCCGGTCGCCAGCACCACCGAATGCGCACGGAACCGGTGGATCGCGCCCGTCTCCATGCACAGCGCGATCACGCCGCGGCAGACACCGTTCTCCATGATGAGGTCGAGCGCGAAATACTCGACGTAGAAGTCGGCGTCGTACTTCAGGCTCTGCTGGTACAGCGAGTGCAGCATCGCGTGGCCGGTCCGGTCGGCGGCGGCGGCGGTGCGCTGGACGGGGGGACCCTCGCCCATGTTCTGCATGTGGCCGCCGAACGGGCGCTGATAGATGGTGCCGTCGTCGTTGCGGCTGAACGGCACGCCGGCATGTTCCAGCTCATACACCGCCGCCGGCGCCTCGCGCACCATATACTCGATCGCGTCCTGGTCGCCGAGCCAGTCGGAGCCCTTGACCGTATCGTACATGTGCCACGACCAATGGTCCGGCGAGTTGTTGCCGAGGCTCGCCGCGATGCCGCCCTGCGCCGCGACCGTGTGGCTGCGCGTCGGGAACACCTTGGTGATGCAGGCGGTCTTCAGGCCCGCTTCCGCGCTGCCCATGGTGGCGCGCAGGCCCGATCCGCCGGCGCCGACGACGACGACGTCATAGGTATGGTCGATGATCTGATAAGCGGCGGGCATCAGGCGGCACTTCCAAAAGCGATGCGCAGGATGGCGAAGATCGCGATCCCGGCGACAAGGGCGGTATAGGCGTTGAGCAGGACCGTGAGCACCACGCGGCTTTCCGCATGGGCATAGTCCTCGATCACCACCTGGAGCCCGAGACGAAGATGGTAGACCACCGACGCGATTAGAAGCCCCATCGGCACCGCGACCCAGGCCGAATGCACCCAGTCATGGATCGGCGCGAAGCCGAATGCCGGCATGCGCGCGAGCGAGAACATCAGCCACGCCATCAGGAACAGGTTGGACCCCGCCGTCAGCCGCTGGCGCCACCAGTGGTGCGTGCCCTCGTGACTGGAGCCCAGGCCGCGCACGCGGCCGAGTTCGGTTCCGGTACCCATCAGCGCAGCCCCATCCACAGCCAGAAGATCAGCGTCAGCACGACGGCCGCGACCATCGTCGCGAGAGCGCCCTGCTTGTTGCGGCGCAGCTCGTAACCGGCGCCCGTATCCAGCACGAGGTGGCGGATGCCGCCCATCATGTGCTGGAACAGGCTGAGCGTCAGGCCGATCCCGACCACCCAGCCGATGATGTTGAGCCGCCCGGTCGACGTCGTGAATATGTCCACGAACCGGGCATAGGCCGCCGGACCCGACGCGATCGCCGCCAGCCACCAGGTGAGCAGCGGCACGCCGACGAGCGCCATTCCCGTTCCCGTCGCGCGGTGCAGGATCGACACCAGCATGTGCGGACCCCAGCGATAGATGCCGAGGTGCGGGGACAGCGGGCGCGCATGCACCGGCGTAGCAAGGGGACTGGCCAAGGAGTTGCTTCCTGCAGGATCGATGGCCACGATCCTTTACGCACGAGTCCGGGGGATGCAAGCGCGCGCGCTTCGGCGACATCGGCTTAACCCGCTCCTAACCACTTCGATCATAGGACCGGGCAACGCGATCGCGTCTCCGGAGACCAGGAAGTGCCAGCCACCGTCAGTTCGCCGCCCCTCCCCGTCCCGGGTCAACTTGCCGCCCGGATCGAGATGGCGGCCCGGATGCGCGCCTTCGATCCCGACGGTACGTTGAAGGCGACCGCGACCGAATTGTGGGCGATCCTGGAACCGGACGCGCAAGCGATCGTGCGCGCCTATTGGGCGCACGGCCGGCGCGTGTTCCCCGACGGGCGCGAACTGCCCGAAGAGGGGCCGCGCCTGCTCGAGATCGGGTGCAGGTTCCTGCGCGACCGCTTCACCGATCCCGGCGGCCAGGCCTGGGTCGAATCGATGGAGCGCACGGTCGGTCGCGGATATCGGGCGGGCGTGTCGACGATGGGGCTGCTGTCGATGAGCTGCTCCAGCGACCGCGTCGCGCTCGAGCTGCTGTTGCGGGCGGTACGCTCGGACGATCCGCGCTTCGGCGCCTATGTCGACGCCATGCTGCGGCTCGCGGGGATGGAAGCGGAAGTGACGGTGGAGTTGAACGACGGCTATGCCCGTCACGCGGCGGACATCGCGCGTGACCGGCTGGTGACCGAGTTCCGGGACGGGATCGCCGCGACCGTCGAGGTGGCGAGCCAGGAGGGGTCGCAGTTGCGCGACCAGGCGATCCGCTCGTCCGCCGCGGTGCGCGGCGTGCTGGGCAAGGCGAGCGAAGTCGCCGCCGCCGCGGAGCAGTCCGCGGTCGCGATGCGCGAGGCGGCGTCCACCGCCGCCGGCCTGATCCGCGCGATCGAGGATGCGCGCGGCGAGGTCGAGGCAGCGGCGGAGATCGCCACGCGCGCATCGGCACAGGCCGGTCGCGCGGTGGGGATGAGCGAGGCGCTGTCCGATCACGCCAAGTCGATCGAATCGATCCTGGGCCTGATCCGCGACATTGCCGGGCAGACGAACCTTCTAGCGCTCAACGCCACGATCGAGGCGGCGCGCGCGGGCGATGCCGGCCGCGGCTTCGCGGTGGTGGCGCAAGAGGTGAAGAGCCTCGCCAGCCAGACCGCGCGCGCGACCGACGACATCGCCGCCAAGATCGCCGCCATCCAGGCGGCGACACGCTCCACGGTGGAGACCAACGCGTCGATCAAGTCCACCGTCGCCGAGGTGCAGGAATCCGCCGAGCGGATCCGCTACGCGATGGAGGCGCAAGCGCAGACCGTGACCGCCATCACCGCCGCTGTCGACGAGACCGCGCTGGCGGCCGACTCGATGAGCGACACGATCGCCGCGATCCGGGAAGACACCGAAGGCGTCGCGAGCGAGATCGACCGGGTGGGTGCGGGCTTCGGCCGGCTCGACGGCCGGCTCGACCATCTGAAGGCAAGCGCGGGCGAGTTCACGGCGAAGGTGGCGGCGTAGGGAGATCGTCGGGAAAATTTGTGCCCAGTAGCAGGTATTGGCGGAGGCGCTTAGATTGGCCTCATGGATGTCCTTCGCATACGTTTTCGCCCTGATGATGAATGGCTTGGCAGGCTCGTGGTCTCAGCCTCGGCCAACGGCTTTGCGGGCGTTGGTGAAGCATGGTTTTCGAAGGACAATCTAAGGGAGTTCGCACAGGCGATCACGGCGCTCCCTCTACCGGCAGACACGCCGCCATCGATTTCGGGCGGCCTCGGCGGCAACGAGAAGAACTCTCCGCAAGACTTGGTTACGATCACCTTTGAGCCGCATAACAGCGTGGGAGGCGTCCGGGCCACGGTACACTTAGAGACCGCGAACTGGGACGGAAAGGAGCGCGGCCTCTACAATGAGACTACAATTCGGTTCCTCGTTACCTACGGCGACCTTGGTCGGTTCGCACCCGCTCTGCTCGACGCTATCGACGGGCACGTCGAAGAGGCCGTGCTTACGGCTACGCCCTAACTGCAGCGGAAGCTTTCCACCACTCCTCCCCGTCCGCGCCTTCTCCCCTCGGCCGCCTCCGGCTAATGCTCACCGGATGACACACATCCTCCTCACCGGCGCGTCGCGGGGCATTGGCGCGGCGTGCGCGGTCGCGTTCGATCGCGCGGACGTTTCGCTCGCCCGCCACGCGACCCGTCCCGCACCGGGCGTGCTCGCCGCAGACTTCGCCGACCCCGCCGCGCCGCGCGCGCTGTGGGATGCGGCGCTCGACGCGCTGGGCGGGCGGATCGACGTGCTGGTCAACAACGCCGGGGTGTTCGAGGCGAGCCCGCTCGACGCCGACGACGATGCCTGGGTGGCGCAGTGGGAGCGCACGATGCGGATCAACCTGACTGCCGCGGCCGAGCTGTCCCGGCTCGCGGTTCTCCACTGGCAGCGACGGGGAAGCGGCGGACGGATCGTCAACGTCGCCAGCCGCGCCGCTTATCGCGGCGACTCGCCCGCCCACTGGCACTACGCCGCCGCCAAGGCCGGCATGGTGGGCATGACCAAGACCATCGCCCGCGGCTATGCGCGCGACGGCATCCTCGCCTTTTCCGTGCTGCCGGGCTTCACGATGACGGGCATGGCGGAGGAGTATCTGGCGAGCCGCGGCGGTGATAAGCTGTTGGCCGACATCCCGCTCGGTCGCGTCGCGTCGGCGGACGAGGTGGCGGAGGTCGTCCGCTGGTGCGCGCTCGACGCGCCGCCGTCGATGACGGGCGCGGCGATCGACGTGAACGGCGCGAGCTTCGTGCGATGACCGCCTATCGCCTGACCCTGCCCTGCACACGCGCCGAAGCCGAGGGGATCGCGCTCGCCGAGATCGACGGCGTGGTCCTCGTCACCACCGAAGAGGAGGAGCATGCCGACGACGGCGCCGGCCGCTGGCGGCTGGACGCCTATTTCGATGGCGAACCCGATGCGGACACACTCGCCGCCGCGCGAGCCTTGGTCGCGCACCCCGACGACGCAGCCGCTACATCGCTGGCGGACGAGGATTGGGTGACGCTGAGCCAGGCCGGGCTGGAACCGATCCGCGAGGGACGGTTCGTGGTCTACACCAGCGCGCACGCCGGGGCCGTTGGCGGAGGTGACGACGTCGTCAGGTTCCGGATCGAGGCCGGGCAGGCGTTCGGCACCGGTCATCACGAGACTACGTCCGGCTGCCTTGGCGTGCTCGATGGTCTGGCACGCGAGGGTAGGCGATACCGCAAGATCATCGACCTAGGGACTGGCACGGGATTGCTCGCCTTCGCGGCGGTCGCGCTCTGGGCGGACGCGGACGTCACGGCGACCGACATCGATCCGATCGCAATCGAGGTAACGCGGGAGAACGCTGCCGCTAACGACGTAGCGGTCGGCGGCGATATCGGTGAGGTTTCGCTTCTCGTCGCCGACGGCACGCGCGACCCGACCATCGCCGAACGCGCGCCCTACGACCTCATCATCGCCAACATCCTTGCCGGCCCGCTGATCGCGATGGCGCCCGAGATCGCCGCCATCGCCGCGCCCGGCGCGACCGTGTTGCTCGCCGGGTTGCTGACCACCCAGGCTGCGGCGGTGGAGACCGCCTATGCGGCGGCGGGCTGCGCCATCCACGAACGTCTGGTGCGCGGCGACTGGACGATCCTGCGGCTGACGGCGGGCGCCGCAATAGATGGGCAGAGTAAGGGGCCGCGCACACCCTGACGCGTCATCCCCGCGAAGGCGGGGACCCATCTCCTAACCATTATACTGAGCACGAGCGACAGGTGCTGGGTCCCCGCTTTCGCGGGGATGACGATGACAGAGGCTAGCCTGCCTTCCCCCGCGCATAGTCCTGCGTGCCGCGCGTGATGACATGGTCGCCCTCCACGATCGTCGCAACGGGGATGTCCGCCTCCCCCGCCAGCTCGGCATACAGCGGCGCGAAATCGGTCTCCACCGTTGCGCGCAGCAGTTCCTCGAAGCTCGGGATTACGAAGTAATTCTGCTGGAAGTCGTCGATCCGGTACTCGGTCCGCATCACCCGCTTGAGGTCGAAGCCGATCCGGTTGGGGCTTGGATCGTCGAGCGCGAAGCGGCTCTCGGCGTAGCTCGACACGATGCCCGAGCCATAGATGCGCAATGCCCCCGCCTCCTGCACCAGCCCGAACTCGACGGTGTACCAGTACAGCCGCCCGAGGTTCTTGAGCGCGCCCATCTGCAACGCCCGCTGTCCGCCCCGGCCATAGGCCGCCAGATAGTCGGCGAACACCGGATCGGCGAGCATCGGCACATGACCGAACACGTCGTGGAAAACGTCCGGCTCCTCCAGATAGTCGAGCTGGTCCGGACGGCGGATGAAGTTGCCGGCGACGAAGCGGCGATTGGCCATATGGTCGAAGAACACGTCGTCGGGCACCAGCCCCGGCACCGCGACGACCTGCCACCCCGTCAGCGCGCCCAGCCGGTCGTTGAGCTCGCGATAGTCGGGGATGCCGGGCTTCGACAGCTTGAGAACGTCAAGCCCGCGGAACCACGCGTCCGACGCGCGGCCGGGCAGCAGCTTCGCCTGGCGCGCGAACAACGTGTCCCAGGTCGCATGGTCCTGCGCGGTATAGGCGTCCCAATCCTGGTTCACCGTCCAATCGGCGGACACCGCCACCGGGGAAGCGGAGGGTGCGGGAGCATCGAGCACATGCGTATCGTCGGCCATCGCGCTATCCTATCACCGGATCGGAAAAGGGGAACGCTCGGGTGAGGTGGCAGGTTGCCCGGTGGGCGCGACGGGTCGGGACGGCGTTCGTCCTGTTGCTGCTCGGCTATGGAGCGGCGGGCCTGGCGGGCGGCGCGATCCCGCGCAATGCCGGTTGGCGGCCGATGGAGGCGGGCAGCCCGGGCAGCGTGACGATCTGGGTCGAGTCGAACGGCATCCACACCGGCTTCATTCTGCCCAAGGTCGCGGCGGGCGCCGGCTGGCGGATCGACTGGCGCGACCTCGCGCGGCCCGGAGACCTCGCCGACCCACGCTACGCCCGCTTCGACCATATCGCGATCGGCTGGGGCGAGAAGGCGTTCTTCCTCGACACGCCCGACTGGGCGCACGTCAGCCCTCGCGTGCTGCTCGCCGCCGCGATCGGCAGCGACGCGACGTTGCTCCACGTCGAGCACATCCCCGCCCCGACGCGCGCCAGCGACGACGAGCGCCGCATCGTGCTGCGCCCCGAGGAATACCGCCGCCTCGCCGCCTTCATCCGCGCAAGCGCCAGGCCGGGCGGCCGGCCTTACCGCGGCTACGACCGCGACGACGCCTTCTACGACGCCCAGGGCCACTATAGTGCGGCCAACACCTGCAACGCGTGGACCGGCGACGCGCTGGCGGCGGCGGGGGTGCGGGTCGGCTGGTGGACGCCCTTCCCCATCACAGTGACACGCTGGTTCCAAGCGCGGCCGTAGGGTAAAGTCGTGTCATGCCAGCACTAGCCTTGCTCGCCGCCGCGGCCGCCGTCGCAATACCCGACTGGGCACGATCCTATGCGATGGGCACCCTGCACCTCAACAAATACCGCGCCGCGAGCGTCGACCTGAACGGGGACGGGCGACCGGAGGTGCTGGTGTACTCTGAAGATTGGAGACGCTGCCGCATGGGTGACGGCAACGGCTGCACGCTCTGGGTGCTAACGCGCCGCGGCGGGACAACAGCCGTGGTCGGTCGTATGACGATCGCCTGGCCGCCGGTTTGGCTGTTACGCTCCCGGAGTCACGGTTGGCGAGACCTCGCCATGCAGACCGCCCGCGGCGGCAGTCTTCCGAATTGGACGGGCCGAATGCAATTCGATGGTCGACGCTATCCCGTCGATCCGTCAGTCGCTTCGCAACCGTCAGAAAAGTCAATCTGTGGCGTCCTAATCGACTCCACGCCGCCAATGTGGCCGTTCAAGTATACCCCGTGTACGTCCCGCAGCCGCTGACGTTCGACCTCTTGTGGCAGCGCTTGGCCAGCTCCCGCCGCTCGCGCTCCTCCTCCTTGCGCTTCTTGCGGACATAGGCGCGGTCGCGTTCCGAGGGGCTAGTCGTGGTCCAGTCCACCACCTTGCCGCCCGCCTTGAACGGTACCTTGGCGACGGACACGGCGGTGAACGGCGCGTGCGCGACCGTCGAGACCGCGCTGACGCAGCCGGTCGCGGCCAGAGGCAGCAGAAGCGCGAGGACCGGGCGGGACACCATTTCAGTCCCGCACGTTAACGCTTTTCGATCCAACAGGCGAGCCCCATGCACTTCACCATCAACGGCCGAGCCTATGATGCCGAGCCCGACATCCGCACCACCGTGCTGGACCTATGCCGGGAGCATCTGGGCCTGACCGGCAGCAAGAAGGGCTGCGATCACGGCCAATGTGGGTCGTGCACCGTCCTCATCAACGGGCGCCGGGTCAACAGTTGCCTGACGCTGGCGGTGATGCACCAGGACGACGAGATCACGACGATCGAGGGACTGGGCACGCCCGAGCACCTCCACCCGCTGCAGGCGGCGTTCGTCAGCCATGACGGCTATCAATGCGGCTATTGCACGCCGGGGCAAATATGCTCCGCGGTCGGCATGCTCGACGAGGTGGCGAAGGGCTGGGCGAGCCATGTCAGCGCAGACCTCGACGATCCCGCCTTCACCGACGCCGAGATCGCCGAGCGGATGAGCGGAAATCTGTGCCGGTGCGCCGCCTATCCCAACATCGTCGCGGCGATCCGGGATGTCGCCGACCAGGCCGACGCGGCCGGCAGGAAGGAAGCGGCATGAAGCTGTTCGACTATGAGCGCGCCTCGTCGCCCGAAGTCGCGACCCGCACCGGTGCGGCCGCGGATGCGAGCTTCATCGCCGGCGGCACCAACCTCCTCGACCTGATGAAGCTCCAGGTGATGACGCCGGGTCGGCTGGTCGACATCAGCCGGCTCGACCTGGCCCGGATCGAGGATACCGACGACGGCGGACTGTCGATCGGCGCATTGGTGCCCAACAGCGATCTCGCCGCCGATCCACGCGTGCGCGACCGCTACGAGGTGCTGAGCCGCGCGCTGCTCGCTGGCGCCTCGGGCCAGCTCCGCAACAAGGCGACGACGGGCGGCAACCTGCTCCAGCGCACCCGCTGCTATTATTTCTATGACACCAGCAGCGCGTGCAACAAGCGCGCCCCCGGCAGCGGCTGCGACGCGATGGAGGGGTATAATCGCATCCTCGCGGTGCTCGGCACCTCCGACAAATGCATCGCCAGCCATCCCAGCGACATGGCGGTGGCGATGCGCGCGCTGGACGCGACGATCGTGACGTTGAAGCCGGACGGCGACCGGCGACGGATCGCCATTCACGATTTCTATTGCCTGCCCGGCGACACGCCCGAGATCGAAACGGTGCTGGAGCCGGGCGAGCTCATCACCGCGGTCGAACTACCGCCGATGCCTGACGGCACGCGACAATTGTACCGCAAGGTGCGTGACCGTGCCTCCTACGCCTTCGCGCTGGTGTCCGTGGCCGGTGTGGTGACGATGGCGGACGGGAAGATCGCCACCGCGGCGCTCGCCTTCGGCGGCCTCGGCACCATGCCCTGGCGCGACACCCGGGTCGAGCATCTGCTCGTCGGCCAAGTTCCCGCGACCGCGCTGTTCGAGGCGGCGGCGGACGAGCTGCTCGCCGACGCGCGCGGCCACGGCAGCAACGACTTCAAGATCCCCCTCGCCCGCCGCACGCTGATCGCGAGCCTGCGCGAGCTGACCGACACGCAGGACCGATAGCCATGAGCACGACCAACTCGCTCACCATGAGCCACAAGGTGCCGCGCAGCCTGCTCGACACGGGCGTACAGGGCCTGATCGGCCAACCGCTCGACCGCTACGAGGGCAGACTGAAGGTCGCGGGCACGGCGACCTATGCCGCCGAGTACCCCGTCGAGCACCTCGCCTACGGCTATCTCGTCCAGGCTCGCGAGGGGGCGGGCAAGGTGCGGTCGATCGACGTGGACGCGGCCAAGGCCGTCCCCGGCGTGATCGACGTGGTGGTCGACCACAAGACGCTCGCCCGCGTCGCGGCGCAGGGCGGGCAGACGAGCGCTCCGACGCAGGGGACGCAGGAGATCAGCTACATCGGCCAGCCGGTCGCGATCGTCGTCGCCGAAAGCTACGAGGCGGCGCGCGATGCCGGCGAGCGGATCGTCGTCGCATACGACCATGCCGAGGGCCGCTACGACTTCGCCCGCTTCAGCGACGATCGCACGACGCCCAAGGAGACGGTCACGCCGCCCAGATACAAGCAGGGCGATCTCGACAAGGCGATGGCAGATGCCGCGGTGACGGTGGACGAGACGTACACGACGCCCAGCCAGAACTCGGCGGCGATGGAGCCGCACAGCTCCACCGCCGTCTGGTCCAGCGACGGCGACCTCACGATGTTCGGATCGTACCAGATGCCGACGCAGGACAGCCAGTCGCTCGCCAAGGCGCTTGGGCTGCCCGTATCCAAGGTCCGGATGGTGTCGCACTATATCGGCGGCGGTTTCGGATCGAAGCTCGGCATCGCGCCCGAGGCGGTCGCGGCCGCAGTGGCGGCGAAGGCGATCGGCAGGCCGGTGAAGGTCGCGATGGCGCGCCAGCAGGTGTTCGAGACGACGCCGCGCCGCTCCAACACGCTTCAGCGGGTGCGGCTCGCGGCAGGGCCGGACGGCGTGTTGACCGGCATCGGCCATGAGAGCGTCTCGACCAACACGCCGGGCGAGACCTATTACGAGCCCTGCGGCATCGGCACCCACGCGCTCTACGCCGGCGAGAACCGGCTCATCACCCACGAGCTGGTGACGCTGAACTGGGGCATGTCGGGGTCGATGCGCGCGCCGGGCGAAGCGGTGGGGATGATCGCGGTCGAGGCGGCGATGGACGTCCTGGCCGAGAAGGTCGGCATCGACCCCGTGGAGTTGAGGAAGCGCAACGATCCGGATCGCGATCCCGAGATGGACGTGCCCTATTCCAGCCGGCAGCTCAGCCGCTGTCTCGACGAAGGCGCCGACAGGTTCGGCTGGTCGACGCGCAACGCGACGCCGGCCCAGGTCCGCGACGGCGAATGGCTGGTCGGCATGGGCATGGCGGCGGCGACCCGCAACAACCAGCTGATGAAGTCGTCGGCCAGCGTGAGGCTGGACGCGGCCGGGATGCTGACGGTGCGCACGTCGATGACCGACATCGGCACGGGCACCTACACAATCTTGGCGCAGATCGCGGGCGAGCTGCTGGGGCTGCCGATCGACCGCATCAGGGTCGAACTGGGCGACACGCGCTATGGCCCCAGCGCCGGATCGGGTGGGTCATGGGGTGCGGCGTCGGCCGGGTCGGCTGTCTACCTCGCCGCGGAAGGCATCCGGAGCCAGATCGCCAAGAAACTGGGCGTCGACCCCGACGATCTGACGCTGAAGGACGGCGTCGCCATCGCGCAGAACAAGGCGACGCCGCTCGCCGACCTGGCGGGCGACGGCATCGAGGTGACGGGCGAGATCGCGCCGGGCCACAACGAGAAGAGCAGCAGCCAGGCCTCGCACGGCGCGCATTTCTGCGAGGTCGGCGTCAACGCGGTCACGGGCGAGGTCCGCGTGCGCCGCTATCTCGGCGTGTTCTCCGCGGGGCGCATCCTCAACGCCAAGACGGCGCGCTCGCAATGTATCGGCGGCATCACCTTCGGGATCGGCGCCGCGCTGGAGGAGGATCTGATCCACGACGTGCGCAACGGCAAGCTCGTCAACCGTGACCTGGCGGAATATCATGTGCCGGTGAACGCGGACGTGCCCGCGATCGAGGTGATCCTGCTGCCCGAGCGCGACCTGTTCGCCAATCCGCTGCATGCCAAGGGGATCGGCGAGCTCGGCATCTCGGGCTCGGCCGCGGCGATCGCCAACGCGATCTACAACGCCTGCGGGGTTCGGGTGAACGACTTCCCGATCACCTGCGACAAGCTGCTCGCCGGATTGCCGCCGATGTGAAGGACCGGGGGAGGTGATGTTCACCCTCCGCAGTCCTACATCCATGCCATGGCAGAGAACGACAGCGTCATCGCGGCCGCGCGCGGCTGGAAGGGAGAGCCGCTGGCGCTCGCCACGGTCGTGTCCACCTGGGGCTCGGCGCCGCGACCCAAAGGCAGCCACATGCTCGTCCATGCCGACGGGCGGTTCGAGGGATCGGTTTCGGGCGGTTGCGTCGAGAGCGACATCCTCCAAACGGCCGCCGAGGTGATCGCGGGCGCGCCGTTCCAGGTGAAGCGCTATGGCGTCGCGGATGCTGCCGCCTGGGAGGTGGGACTGCCCTGCGGCGGCGAGATCGCGGTGATGGTGCAGCCGGTGTCGGCCGAGGGCTTCGACCCCGAATTGTTCGACCGCATCGCCGACGCGCGCTCCCACGGCGCGGCACTGACGGTCGCGACCGACCTTGCGACCGGCCATTCGGACGCGCGACCGCTGGAAACAAGCGAGGCGTTCATCAACCGCTACGATCCGCCACGCCGGCTGCTGATCGTCGGTGCGGTCCAGATTGCGCAGGCGCTCACGGGCCTGGCGCGCGAGCTCGGCATCGAGACAGTGGTGATCGATCCGCGCGGGCGGTTCCTGACGGAGGAGCGGTTTCCCGGCACGACGCTTGACGATCGCTGGCCCGACGAAGCGGTCGCGGCGCTCAAGCCCGACCCGTCCACCGCGGTCGTGACGCTCAGCCATGACATCAAGATCGACGATCCCGCGCTGATCGAGGCCCTGAAAAGCGACGCGCCTTATGTGGGCGCGCTCGGCAGCCGGCGCAGCCACGCCGCACGGCGGGAGCGGCTGGCGGCGGCGGGGGTCGCGCAGGCGGACATCGACCGGATCGACGCGCCCGTTGGCATCGACATCGGGGCGATCGGCCCGTCCGAGATCGCGCTGTCGATCGCGGCGGCGATGGTGGGAGCTTTTCGTGAGCATAGTTGAACAGATCCGGATCGAGAAAACCGTGCTCGTCCTGCTCGCAGCAGGTCGCGGGTCCCGGTTCGGCGACATCGATGCCAAGCTGGAGCAGGAGTTCCTGGGTCGTCCACTCGGCCTGCACGTCGCGGTGGCGCTTGAGGACCTGCCTTTCCTGTCGCGCCTCGCCGTCGTCGGCACCGACCGGCTCGACTATGCGCGCCATGGTTTTCAGGTGTTGCACAACGACGATCCCGGTCAGGGCATGGCGCGGTCGGTGCGGATCGGGATCGAGACCGCGGAGCGGACGGCGGCGGACGCGGTGCTGATCGCGCTCGCCGACATGCCGCGGGTGACGGCTGCGCATATCCATCGGCTGTTCGACGCGAGCACCGACGCGAACACGGTCGTGGCGTCGAGCGACGGCTGCGATCCCAAGCCACCGGCGCTGTTCGGCCGCGGCCGGTTCGCGTTCCTCAAGACGCTGGACGGCGACGCGGGCGCGCGCGACCTGGTGAGGGCCGGCCGCCACGTCGTCACCGCGCCGGCCGAGCTGATCGACGTCGATACGCCCGAGGAGTTGGAGGCGCTGCGCAAGCTGGTCCACTCGCCCGAGGCGATCACCCGGCGCCCGGCGCGGCGCTAGCGTCTCGAGCTCGATACTCCGGGTTGAACCCATCGCGCGCTCGTCGGTTGAGGCGCGATGAGCACGCTAGATCCCCGCACCACCGCCCTTGTCCTCATCGACCTTCAGGACGGCATCGTCGCCGGGGACAAGGCACCATATTCCGGCCATGCCGTCGTCGAGACCGCCAAGAACCTCGCGGCGCGCTTTCGTGAAAAGAGCGCTCCCGTCGTGCTCGTCCACGTCGGGTTCCGCAACGAGGAAGAAGTCCCCAGCCGCCACGTCGACGATGCCATCCCGATCCCGACCGGGGGCACCCCACCCGCTTTCTACGCATTTGCGGGCGGCCTGCACCAGCCGGGCGACATCGTCGTGCTGAAGCACAACTGGGGCGCGTTCACCGGCACCGATCTCGACCTCCAGTTGCGCCGGCGCGGCGTGAAGACGGTGGTGGTGGCCGGGATCGCGACCAACTTCGGCGTCGAATCCACCGTACGCTCGGCCTCGGAGCTGAGCTACGACGTCGTCGTGGTGGAAGACGCCTGCACCTCGATGACGGCGGACCTGCACAGCTTCGCGATCGAGAAGATCCTGCCGCGGATCGCACGGATCGTGAGCGCGGACGACCTGACGCTCGGCGAGTGACGGGGCACCCGGATGGAGGCCGGACGGGATTGCGTGCCGACGCGACGAAGCGCATAACCGCCCGACGATGCCGCGAGGCTGTCGGCGTCGAGAACGGTGGTGACCGATGGCGACGCTTGATCGAACCGACGAGTTCCTGGCCCGTGCCCTGCAGGAGGACCGTGCCGCGCAACGTGCGACCAGTATCGAGGCACGACTATCGCATCAGAAATTGGCGATGCACCTGCGCCGTGCGGTGGCCCGCTTCGGTTTCCTTCGCAGAGACGGCGACCGGGACCCGCGCTGACGATCGTCACTTCATCAGGACCAGTTCCTCCGCCATCGTCGGGTGGAGCGCGACGACATCGTCGAACTGGTCCTTCGTCAATCCCGCCTTCACCGCGATCGCCGCAGCCTGGAGGATCTCCGGCACGTCGGGGCCGATCATGTGCAACCCGACGACCCGGCCCGTCTCTCCGTCGCACACCATCTTGTAGAGCGAGCGTTCGTTGCGGCCGGCGAGCACGTTCTTCATCGGGCGAAAATCGCTCGTATAGACCCGCACCGAACCGAGCTTTTCCTTCGCCTGCGCCTCCGTCAGACCGACCCCGGCGAGCGGCGGGTGGCTGAAGACGGCGCTGGGGATGCAGTCATAATCGACCCGCGTCGGCTTGCCGCCGTAGAGCGTATCGGCAAATGCCTGGCCTTCGCGGATCGCGACGGGGGTGAGCTGGACGCGGTTGGTGACGTCCCCCACCGCATAGAGGCTCTCGCAGGTCGATCGGTTGTCGGCATCGACCACGATCGCGCCATGCTGGTCTAGCTCGGCGCCCGCGGTCTCCAGTCCCAACCCGCGCGTGTTGGGCGAGCGGCCGGTCGCGAACATCACGCAATCGACGACCGCCGGTTCGTGGTTGGACATGTGGACGGTCAGGCAATTGTTGTCGCCGCGCTCGATCTTCTGGAACGCCGCGTCGAAGCGGAACTCCAGCCCCTTCATGATGCTGATCTGAAGCAGGCGGTCGCGGATTGACACGTCATAGCCGCGCAGGATCTCCTGCGTCCGGTTGACGATGATGACGTGCGCGCCGAACTGGTGGAACAGCCCGGCGAACTCGTTGGCGATATAGCCCGCACCGGCGATCAGGATGCGCTTGGGCACGTCGGGCAAATGGAACGCCTCGTTCGAGGTGATGCCATGCTCGTGGCCCGGAAAGGTCGGGATCGACGGGTGTGCGCCGACCGCGACCAGGATCGTCTTCGCCGTCACGGTGCGGTTGTCCGCCAGCGCCACTTCATGCGGCCCGGCGACTGTCGCGCGCGCGGCGATGATCTCGACATGGTGGCTCGTCAGCGTCTGGGTATAGGCGCCGTTGATCCGGTCCACCTCCTCCATCACGTTGCCGCGAAGCGTCGACCAGGAGAAGTCGCACTGAGCCGGCACGTTCCAGCCGAAGCGGCGCGCGTCCTTCAGGTCCTCGGCAAAATGCGCGCCATAGACGAGCAGCTTCTTGGGCACGCAGCCGCGGATGACGCAGGTGCCTCCGACGCGATACTCCTCGGCGATGGCGACCTTCGCGCCATGCGCGGCGGCAACGCGGGCGGCACGCACTCCACCGGAGCCCGCGCCGATGACGAAGAGGTCGTAGTCGTAATCGGTCATCAGAAGCTTTCAAGATCATCGAGTGCGGAGCGGAGGCCCAGATGCTCGACGAAGGGATCGAAATCGCGGTCACTGTAGAGCAGCGGGATGTCGTCGGTGATGCACCGCGTGGCGATCAACGTATCGATGGTCTTGCGAACCGTAATACCGCGCGTGCGTAAGGTTCTGTAATGGCGAGCGGCGGCAAGGGCGGTCGTTTCATCCACCGTCTGCAACACACGATGCGGGCGCAACGCCTGGTACAACGCCGCAAACTCACGATCCGTATCGCACCCCTGCAACACCTCGGTGACGACCAGATCAGGAATCGTAATCTCGTTCGACTCGATCCCGCATATCAACATGTCGACCTGAGGCGTCGAAGTGTCGCGGAAAAAGTCGATCCAGACGCTGGTGTCTACCGCAATCAATCGCGTCGCATCTCGTCAAGATCGCCAATCCAATTGATTTTTCCACGCAGCTTCAACATACCACGGCGCTGGTTTGCGGTGACTACCTGACGCAAGGCCTGTTCCACGGTCTCACGCTTTGTCGTGGCACCGGTAGCCGCCATCGCATCAGCCATCAGAGTTTCGTCGATATCAATGTTGGTCCGCATGTGTACGCTCCCGCTGCGCGATACACATAGTGGACAATGCGGTTTGCTTCAACGCTGCCCTGCCCGCCGCATCGGCATCGCGTCGATCGTGCCCTGGAGCATCTGCGCGGTCACCGGCGCCGCGGACCGGTACGCCTCGTGCCCATCCTTGCCGATAAGCACGACCGCAAAGGAACTCGGCAACAGATGGAAACGCGCGCGCAACGAGGCGGGATCGTCCGCCGCGCCCGATGTCGTGCGCCCCACCAGCTCGACCACGATCACATCGCGGTCCGTCGCGCCCTTGCTCCAGCTTGCCAGCGTCGCGCGTTGCGCCCGCAGCCGGGGATCGTCCGCCGCCGGCGCGGCGATCAACAGCACGCGTCGCTGGTCGCGCATCTGCGCCACCGTCCGCGCGCCGGATGCCGCCATCGCTGGCAGCATCGACGCCGGCAGCAATGGCATCACTCCAGCCCAGCGCGCTTGATGAGGTCAGTGGTCGAAGGGTCAAACTCCTGCCCGCCCTTGGACGCCGCCTTGGCCATCTCCTTGCCGAGCTCGACGCCGAACTGGTCGAAGCTGTTGATCTCGAGCAACGTGCCCGCGACGAACACCCGGTGCTCGTAGAAGGCGATCAGCGCGCCGAGCGTGTGCGGATCGAGTTGATCGAGCAGGATGGTCGAGGTCGGCCGATCGCCGGTATAGCTACGCGCCGGATCGTCGACATGCTTGCCCTTCATCAGCGCCGCGCCCTGCGCGAATGCGTTGAGCAGCAGCTGCTTGTGATGCTCCGGGTTCAGATCGTCGCCTGCCTCGATCACCGCGACGAACTCGACGGGGACGAGGTGCGTACCCTGGTGCAGCAACTGGAACACCGCATGCTGCGCGTCGGTGCCGACCCCGCCCCAGGTGATCGCGGTCGACGGCCGCGTCAGCCACCGGCCCGAGACGGTCACGCCCTTGCCGTTCGACTCCATCTCGAGCTGCTGCAAATAAGGCGGCAGCAGCTTGAGCCGCTCGTCATAGGCGAAGGTCGCGCGCGTTTCCGCGCGGCGCACCTGCGTGTAGTATAGGTCCGCGAACGCCGCGAGCGCGGGCGCGCTCTCGTGCAGCGCGGTCAGGCGGAAATGGCGGTCCATCTCGGCCGCGCCTTCCAGCAGTTCCTCGAACGCCGCCCAGCCGAGCTTGATCGCGGCCGGGAAACCGATCGACGACCAGAGCGAATAGCGGCCGCCCACGCCTTCGCCGAACGGCAGCACGCGCGTCTCGTCCACGCCCCATTCGATCGCCTTTTCGGGGCTTGCGGTCAGCGCGACAACGCGGCCATAGGGGTCATCGACGCCGGCTTCCTGCATCCACTGGACGACCGTGTCGGCGTTCAGCATGGTTTCCGTCGTGGTGAACGTCTTGGATGCGACCACCAGCAACGTGGTGTGCGGATCGAACTGCTTGAACACGTCCTCCATCGCCATGCCGTCGACGTTGGAGACGATCGCCACCTCGTAGCGATCCGCGCCGCGTCCGAGCGAGTCGACCAGCAGGTTGGGGCCGAGCGCCGATCCGCCGATGCCGGTGTGCAGCACGTAGCGGATCTCGCCCAAGGCGCCCGCTTCGATCGCGTCGATCAGCGTGCGCATCCGCTCGTGGTATTTCTTCGCCCGAGCGACGCTTTCCGGCGCACCCTCGTAACGCTCGGCGGTATGCTCGACCGGCCGATCCTCGGTCACGTTGATGTGATCGCCCGCGAACATCTTGTCGCGACGGCCGGCGAGGTCGCGCTTGTGGGAAAGCGCCTCGAACGCCGTGACCGCCTCGGTCGTCAAATGCGTCTTGGACCAGTCGAAATGCATCCCCGCGACGTCGAGCGAGAAGCGCGACAGCCGCTCGGGGTCGGACGCGAACAGCTCTTCCAGTTTCCGCTTGGGCAGCGCCTCGATCGCGGACCAGTCGTTCGTCTGATCGCCTGCCTCGTTGTCGGCCATGCAAAGCTCCTTCGTGTTCGAGTGATGCCGTGATCGCGTCGCCAACGTACAGGAGGCGCCAAGGCTCCGGCTTGACGCGCGCGGGACGTTGCGCGACGCCGCTCCCATGGCCACTCCCCGCCCCAGCACGCCGCTCGCCGAGTTTCGGGACACGCTCGTCTTCCTGCTGAAGCTGGCGGTGATCGTTTTCGTGTTCCGGTCGTTCCTGTTCGCGCCGTTCAGCATACCATCCGAATCGATGCTGCCACGGCTGTTGATCGGCGACTATCTGTTTGTGCTGAAGCCCGCCTATGGCTTCTCGCGCTGGTCGCTGCCGTGGGGGGAGCCGGCGATCCCGGGCCATGTCCGCTGGGCGACCCCGTCGCGCGGCGACGTCGTCGTGTTCCGCGGACCGCATGGCGAAGATCACGACGTCATCAAGCGCGTGATCGGCCTGCCCGGCGACACGGTGCAGATGCGACATGGGCAGCTGATCCTGAACGGCGTGCCCGTCCCCAAGGTGCGAGTTGCGGATTTCGTGTTGCCTTTGTCGCCCAACTACAGCGCGGGCGAGGGCGAGGGGCAATGCTCGTCGCGGTTCCAGAGCGTGGATGCCGCCCAGCGTCCCGTCTGCCGTTATCCGCAGTTCCGCGAAACACTGCCGGGCGGATACAGTTACTCCGTCCTCGATATGGGAACCGTCGCGGCCGACGACACCGATGTGTATGCGGTGCCCGCGGGCGACATCTTCCTGATGGGCGATAATCGCGACAACAGTGCGGACAGCCGTTTTCCGGCGCCGGACGATGCCCTGCCACTGCAACAAAAAGGCATGGGCTTCGTGCCGCTGGATCACGTGGAGGGCCGCGCGCTGGTTGGCTTCTTCTCCACCGACGGATCGGCGCAATGGCTACTCCCCTGGACGTGGTTCAGCGCCGCGCGCTGGCGCCGGATCGGAGAGGGTTTCTGACCGGCAAGCCAGGTGTCCTCGCCTGGGTCGAGACGGCGCTCGGCCATCGCCCGATCGATCCCGCGCTGTTCGAACGCGCGCTGACCCATGGCAGTCATGGCGAGGCGCATTACGAGCGGCTGGAGTTCCTGGGGGATCGCGTATTGGGTCTGCTCGTCGCCGAGTGGCTGTTCGAGACGTTCCCGGCCGAACCCGAAGGCCTGTTGTCGAAGCGGCTCAACGCGCTGGTGACGGGCCCGGTATGCGCGGAGGTCGCGCGCGGGATCGGCGTGCCGGCCGCGCTCCGGCTCGGCAAGCAGGCGCTTTCCGACGGCGCGGGCGACAGCGACAACGTGCTGGGCGACGTGATGGAGGCGTTGATCGGCGCGCTGTACCTGGAGGCGGGAGTGGACGGCGCGCGCGGTGCGGTCCGGCGGCTGTGGGCGGACCGGATCGACAGCGCGGGCGCCGCGCCGCAGCATCCCAAGTCGGCGCTCCAGGAATGGGCCGCCGCCAACAACCGCAAGGCCCCTGCCTATGAGGTGACCGACCGCGCCGGCCCCGGCCACGCGCCGCGATTCACGGTCAAGGTCAGCGTGGGCCGACTGGCCGAGGCGAGCGCGGAAGGCGGATCGAAGCAGGAGGCCGAGACGGCGGCGGCGGCGGCGCTGCTGGCGATCGTGCGGGGATAGGGGCGACTCTGCTACTTGCCCTCACGTCCGTCCAGGCTGAGCGCGTCGAAGCCCTGCCCTTCTTCCTAACCGTTACCCTCACCTGTCCCTTTCTTCCGCTCACCCTGAGCTTGTCGAAGGGCTGCCCTTTTTCCTAAACTGAGTGCATGCCGTTCCACGCGTACCTGCTCCACTGCAATGGCGGCAGCTTCTACGCAGGACATACGGACAATTTGGAGGTCCGCCTCGCACAGCATGAACGCGGCGATCTTCCGGGCTACACCCGCGATCACCTGCCGGTGACGTTGGTGTGGAGCCAAGATTTCCCCCGCGGTTGGAGGCTCAGGAAGCCGAGCGTCGGATCAAGGGTTGGAGCCGGGCGAAGAAGCTCGCGCTGATCCGGGGTGATTGGTCGATGATTTCCGCACTGGCGAGGAAGAAAGGCAGCCCTTCGACAAGCTCAGGGTAGGCGGGAGGGGGAGAGCATGGTCTTCCGTCGGCAAGCTCGGAACAGGCGGAGAAGGGGGATCCGGCCTCGTCTCCTTCGACAAGCTCAAGGTGAACGGTTAGGGGATCGGGGTGACTCCAAAACCCGATCCTACGACCGCGCCTGTCGCCGCCCCCCCCACCCATTGCGGCCTCGTCACCCTCGTCGGCGCGCCCAACGCCGGCAAGTCGACGCTGGTCAACGCGCTGGTTGGCCAGAAGGTCGCGATCGTCAGTCCCAAGGCGCAGACGACGCGCGCGCGGCTGCTGGGGGTCGCGATCGAGGGCGCGACGCAGTTGCTGCTGGTCGACACGCCCGGCATCTTCGCGCCGACGCGCCGGCTCGACCGCGCCATGGTCGCCGCGGCGTGGGGCGGGACCGAAGGCGCCGACATCGTCGTGCTGGTGGTCGACGGCAAGGCGGGCACGGGCACTAAGGTGACGGCGCTGGTGGAACAGCTCGTCGGCCGGCCCGAGCGACCGTATCTCGTCCTCAACAAGGTGGATGTCGCCGACAAGGCGAAGCTGCTGGTCCATGCCGAGCGACTGAACGCGATCCTGCCGTTCCACGAGACGTTCTTCGTGTCGGCCGGGACCGGCGACGGCGTGCCCGAGCTCAAGCGCGCGCTGGCCGCCGCGATGCCGGCCGGGCCGTGGCACTATCCCGAGGATCAGGTATCGGACGCCACCGAGCGCGCGCTGGCCGCCGAGGTGACGCGCGAGCAGCTGTTCCTCCAGCTCCACGCCGAACTGCCCTATGCGAGTGCGGTCGAGACCGAGTCCTATCAGGAACGCGCCGACGGCTCGGTCGAGATCCACCAGCAGGTGATGGTCGAGCGCCCGACCCAGCGCGCGATCGTGCTGGGCAAGGGCGGCAGCCGCATCCGCGAGATCGGCGCCCGCGCCCGCGCGCAGCTCGCGTCGCTGATGGAACGGCCGGTGCACCTCTATCTGCACGTCAAGGTGCGCCCCGGCTGGGACGAGGACCGCGAGGTCTATCGCGACATCGGCCTCGACTGGGTTGACTAGACTGGGTCAATAGGCCGGTTGGCACGTGCCCCCGCCTGTCGCTAGGACGGGCGGCAAAGGGTCACGATCGGGCGGCGACCACGGCCCGGCACCCGGGAGGATCACGCTTGCACATCGACGTCGCCCCTTCGTCGTCCGATCCGGCCTCCGGTGCCGACAGCCCCGCGACCGGCATCGACGCGCCCGATCTGCGCGTGTTCGTGTTCGCGCTGTTCTTCATCTTCGGCGGCATCACCAGCCTCAACGACATCATCATCCCCAAGCTGCAGGAACTGTTCACGCTCGACCACGCCTCGTCGATGCTGGTGCAGTCGGCGTTCTTCGTCGCCTATGCGCTGTTCTCGATCCCGGCGGCGGCGATCGTGCGCCGGCTAGGCTATCTACGCACCGCGTCCGTCGGGCTGGTGACGATGACGGCGGGGTGCCTGCTGTTCATCCCCGCCTCGCGGAGTGCGACCTTCGGGATGTTCCTGTTCGCGCTGTTCGTGCTCGGCGCGGGGATCACGATCGTGCAGGTCGTCGCCAACCCGCTGATCTCGCTGTTGGGCAGGCCCGCCAGCGCGCCGTCGCGGCTGACGTTCGCGCAAGGGTTCAACTCGCTCGGCACCACCATCTTCCCGCGCATCGGCTCGACGCTGATCCTGGGCGGCATCGCGGGCGTCAGCGCCGCGTCGCTCTCGGGCGCCGCGCTCGATGCCTACCGTGTCGAGGCCTCGCGCGCGATCGTCCACACCTATCTTGGCCTCGCCGTCGCGCTGCTGGTGATCGCGGGCGTCGTGTGGACGCGGCGCAACCGCATTCACGAGGCGCAGGAGCAGGCCGGCAGCATGTTCCACGCCTTCACCCTGCTGCGCCGGCCGCGCTTCGCGATGGGCGCGGCGTGCATCTTCCTCTACGTTGGCGCGGAAGTGTCGATCGGGTCGATGACCGTCGCCTACCTCGTCCAGCGCGACGTCTGGGCAGTGGATCCCCAGACCGCGGGCAATCACGTGTCCTATTATTGGGGTGGTGCGATGGTCGGCCGCTTCGTCGGCGCGTGGGTCCTCGGCAAGGTGTCTCCGGGCAGGGCGCTGGCGAGCGTCGCCGTCGCCGCGATCGGGCTGATCCTGCTGTCCGCCAACAGCGTCGGCGGCATCGCCGGCTGGGCGTTGCTGGCGATCGGGCTGATGAACTCGATCATGTTCCCGACGATCTTTAGCCTGGCGAGCCAGGGCCTGGGCTCGCGATCGGCGGAGGGATCGGGCGTGATCGCTACCGCGATCGTCGGCGGCGCGGTCGTGCCCTATCTCACCGGCCGGCTGGCCAACGCGTCGGGGCTCCACTTCGCGCTGCTGCTGCCGGCGCTCTGCTATCTTTGCATCGCCGCCTATGGCCTCTACGCGCGGCGGCCGATGACCGGCTGAGGTCAGGCGAGCAGCGCGTCCACCCAGTCGGGGACTAGCGTGCTCGCGGAGCCAAGCCGGCTCTCGTCGAAGCGGTCGCTGCCCGCCGACCGATCTAGATTGAGCTCCAGCGTCGCCGCGCCCGCCTCGCGGGCGATCTCGACGAAGCCGGCTGCGGGATAGACGGCGCCCGACGTGCCGATCGACACGAACAGGTCGCACCGGCCCAGCATGGCCATGATCGCGTCCATCCGGTACGGCATCTCCCCGAAGAACACGATGTCGGGCCGCAGCGCCGGCCGGTCGCAGCCTTCGCAGCGCGCGCCCGGCGGCAGGTCGCCGGACCAGGGGCGCCGCGTTCCGCACGCCGCGCACAGCGCCGACCGGAGCTGGCCGTGCATCGCGATCATCCGCCGGCTGCCCGCGCGCTCGTGCAGGTCGTCGACGTTCTGCGTCACCAGCAGCAGTCGCCCCTCCAGCTGGCGTCCAGCCGCGCCAGCGCCCTATGCGCGGCGTTGGGCGCCACCGTCGCCAGCGCCGCCCGCCGCGCGTCGTAGAACCGGTGGACCAACACCGGATCCTGCGCCAGCGCCTCGGGCGTGCAGACGTCCTCGACTCGGTGGCCTTCCCACAGGCCCCCCGGCCCGCGGAATGTCGCCAGGCCGCTTTCCGCCGAGATGCCGGCGCCGGTCAGGATGACGATCGTGCCGCTGCGATCCACATCAAGTCCTTAATGCCGATCCCGCGGCTCCGCCAGCGCCGCCTGTCGAGCGAAGACGAGACCGTTAACCATGTTCCATCGCCGATCCTCAATCGGTGTCGTGGCAGCGACGATCCATGAAGGGCGCCACTTCCTCTTTCCTCCTCGACTTTGGCCTGCGCGAGGATGAGCGCGATCCGGTGACGGCGGCTCATACGAGCCAGCTCGTCGGGATCGGGGCGACCTGGTCGTTCGCGGTCACCGCTCAGGCGCTGGCGACGGCGACGATCGCCATCCTGTCGATGACGACCGGCAGAGGACCGACGCTCCTCGCGCTGGCACTGCTCGCCGCGTCGGCGGCATGCGCGGTGCCGACATGGGCGATCCTGACCCGTGCGAAGGAGTGGAGCGCCTGTCGCCGGCATCGCGCGCTGCTGCCCGCGGTCGTCGTGCTGGCGATCGCGCAGGCCGCGCTCCTGTGTTCGGCCCGCGCCCTGCCGGCCGGCCCGATGCAGCCAGCCGCCATCGCCGCGGTCGTGGCGGCGATCGGCGTGTCGGCGATCCTGTTGTATCCGGCGCGTATCGCGGCGCTGGGTTTCGGCGCCGGCCTGCTCGCCGCGTTCGGGATCATGGGGCAGAGCATCGCCGCCACGGGCGCGGTGGCGCCGGTCGTCCTCTGCCTCGGCGTCGCGATGCTGCGGCTCGCGCGGCGCGACACGCGCAACGCGCTCGCCCATGCCGGCCAGGCGAGCGAAGGCCAGTTCGCCGCCCGCATGATCGCGGAGTTCGAGGGCCAGGGCACCGGATGGTTCTGGGAAACCGACCGCGCGGGCCGCGTCACCTATCTGTCGCGCAAGGTGGCGGACGAACTGGCGCAGACCAAGGGGATGGACCCGGTCGGCCGCCCGTTGACCGAGCTGTTCCGGATCGACTCCGACGCGCCCGCCACCGAGCGGACTCTCGCCTTCCACCTGTCGTCGCGGACGTCGTTTTCGGATTACTCGGTCCTGGCGGCAGAGGAGGAGGCGACCGGCGATCCGACGGGCGGCCGTTGCTGGTCGATCTCCGGCCGGCCCATGACGGACGAGCTCGGACGGTTCCAGGGCTTCATCGGCTCCGGCAGCGACCTGACCCAGAAGCGCCGGTCGGAGGCGCAGATCACCCGCCTCGCGCTGTTCGACGGGCTGACCGGACTCGCCAATCGCCAGCGCATGCGGCTGTCGCTCGACAAGACGCTGTCGCAGACCGTCGGCCCCTATCGCGCCACGACGTTGTTCATGCTCGACCTCGACCGGTTCAAGGCCGTGAACGACACGCTGGGGCACCAGGCCGGTGACGAGCTGCTGCGGCAGGTCGCGCAGCGGTTGCAGCGCTGCGTCGGCGACAAGGGCCTGTGCGGCCGACTGGGCGGCGACGAGTTCCAGGTCCTGCTGCCCGGCACGGACGCGCGCGACGTGCTGGCCGAGCTCGCCCGGACGATCATCGCCTCGCTGTCTCAGCCTTATTACATCGCGGGGCAGTCGGTGACGATCGGCTGTTCGATCGGCATCGCCGTCGCGCCGCGCCACGATGCCGAGGCCGAGACGCTGATCCGCAACGCCGATCTTGCGCTCTACGCGGCCAAGGGCGACGGACGCGGCGTCCACCGTTTCTACGCCGACGACATGCTGGCCGGCGCGCAGAGCCGCAAGCTGCTGGAAGACGACCTGCGCCACGCGGTCGCCACCGGGGCCTTCCACCTCGCCTACCAGCCGTTCGTCTCCACCGCCGACGCGCGCATCGTGGGATATGAGGCGCTGCTCCGCTGGGATCATCCCACCCGCGGCGCGGTCGGCCCGGCGACGTTCATCCCGGTCGCGGAGGAGTGCGGCCTGATCGGCGCAATCGGCGAGTGGGTGATGCGGACGGCCTGCGCGGAGGCGGCGAGCTGGCCGGGCGGCGTGCGCGTCGCTGTCAACGTCTCACCCATCCAGTTCGCCAGCCCCGCGCTCCCCGCCCTCGTCGCGAGCGCGCTTGCGAGCGCGCAACTCGATCCCGCCCGGCTGGAGCTCGAGATCACCGAGGGCGTGTTCCTCGACCAGACGCGCTCGTCGGACGCGATGTTCGCCGCGCTGAAAGGGCTCGGTGTCCGCCTGTCGCTCGACGATTTCGGCACCGGCTACTCCTCGCTCGGCTATCTGCGCACCGCGCCGTTCGACAAGATCAAGATCGACCAGAGCTTCGTCCGCGGCGCGGCGCAGCCGGGCAATCGCAACGCCGCGATCATCAAGGCGATCGTCACGCTCGCCGACACATTGGGCATGGAGACGACGGCCGAAGGCGTCGAGGTGCAGGACGAGATCGAACTCGTGCGCCAACTGGGGTGCAGCCACATCCAGGGCTATGTCTATGGCAAGCCGATGCTCGGCGAGGAGGCGCGCCGCCAGCTGTTCGACGTCGGCGGCCAGGTCGCCGCATCGGGCTTCAAGGTCAGCCGCAGTCCGCGCACGACGATGCTCCGGTCCGCGCGGCTCGATCTCGCCGGCGGGCACAAGGACGTCCGCATCCGCAACATCTCGTCCAGTGGCGCGATGGTCGACGGCCTCGACCTCGATGGCTTCGAGCTGGCGGACGGCGCCGAAGGCGTCGAGGTGCTGATCGAGCTGCTGGAGGACCAGATGTTCGCGGCCACGCTCCGCTGGACCGAGGGCGGCCGCGCCGGCGTCGAGTTCGCGCAGCAGTTCAACCTCGAACGGCTCCAGCTCTCCCGCCAGCAACGACGCGGCGCAGCCTGATCTGCGGCGCCCAACGGGTTTGACGCTGCCGGTCCATCGCGCGATGGCGGACCGCCCGCATCGTGCGGCAAGGAGAGCGTCCCCGTGTTCAGCCACATGATGGTCGGCAGCAACGACCTCGAACGCTCGCGGCGTTTCTACGACGCGCTGTTCACCGCGACCGGCGGCCGGCCAGGCATCGTCGACCCGCTCGGGCGGCTCGCCTATCGCGGAAAGGGCGCGAGCTTCATGGTGACGGTGCCGATCGACGGCGAGCCCGCGACCGCAGGCAACGGCAGCACGATCGGTTTCGCGATGGAAGGTCCCGAGCAGGCCAAGGCCTGGCATGCCGCCGGCATCGCGAACGGCGGCACCGCGATCGAGGAGGCGCCCGGCGCGCGCCAGACGCCGTTCGGCCAGATCTACCTCGCCTATCTGCGCGATCCCGACGGCAACAAGCTGTGCGCGCTCCATCGCATCGCCGCCTGAAGCCAGGCGGGCGATCCCGAGCCGGGATCGCGCGCTACGCTATCCGCGGGTGCCGGTCAGCGCGAAGCTGCCGAAGCCGCCGGCGCCCACGTCGCCGGTCAGCGTGTCGCCCGAGATCGTCGCCGCGCAATCGAGCGTCATCGGCATCGGCACGCTGATCGACATCTTCCAGGCGAGCTTGTCGCCCGAGACGGTGCCGGACACGGGCAGTGATCCCATGGCGCCGCTCGCCTGGCCGGAGAAGGACGATCCGTCGCCGGTCAGCGCCATCGTCAGCTTCTGATCGCCCAGCGGCGATTTCACCGTGCAGTTCCAGGTCCCGTCGATGTCCGCCATGCTGCGTCCTTCCTAGTTCGTGCCGGCTTGCGGCGATCCGTCCGTCGGCTTGGGTACGGTCGCCGCGGCCGGCCCCGCCACCGCGGCGGCGGGCACCACCTCGACGGGAAGGCTCACGGCGTCAAGCTGCGGCCGCACGATCCTGGCGTCCCCGACGACGACGTAGACGAAACGCGACGGGTCGATCGTGTCCCGGATCGCGGCGTTCACCTGCGGCAACGACAGCGCGCGGTAGCGCTGGGTTATGGTCGCGTAATAGTCGTCCGGCCGCTTGTAGAGGTCGTTCGCCTGCATCGCCCGCAACACGCCGCCGGACGTCTCGAACGTTCCTGACAGCGACCGGGTGGCGCCGGTGATCGTGCGATCGAACTCCTCCTGCGTCATCGGCTGGGTCGTCACGAACCCGGCGATGTCCTGACGCAGCGACGCGAGCGAAGGGCCGGTCTTGTCCGCCTGGACCGGCGCCGTGGCGACATAGGGCGTCGCAAAGGCGTCTCGCTGAAACCGGCCCGACACGCCGTAGGACCAGTGTTTCGATTCACGCAGGTCCATGTTGACGCGGCTGAGGAAGCTGCCGCCCAGCGCGTCGTTGGCGACCTCCAGGCCGAGGAGATCGTCCGTGCCGACGACCTTCGTGGGTGCCGCCGCGACGATCACCGATTGCGGGCTGTCGGGCCGGTCGACCAGGATGATCCTGGGCCGCGAGGGCTGCGGCGGCGTCGAGAAGTCCTTGGTGCCGGCCGGCCCCACCGGCTGCCAATCGCCGAACCGGGCATCGAGCGCGGCGCGCACCTCAGCGAGCGACCGATCACTGGTGACGAAGATCTTCGCCTTGTCCGGCCGCAACCAAGCATGCTGGAACGCGACGAGATCATCGCGGGTCAACGTCCGCACCGCCGCGGGATCACCGCCGCCCTGCTGCTTGGCATAGGGGTAAGCGGCGCCGAACACGAGACGTGGCCCAATGCGTCCGGCGAGGGCGGTAGGATTGGTGAGTTCCTGCGCAATCCCGGCGAGCTGCTGGTTCTTCAACCGCGCGACCTCCGCCGGCGCGAAGGCGGGATTGCGCGAGACGTCCGCGAACAGGTCGACGGCGGGCGCGAGGTTGGCGCTGGGCACGGTCATCGAGATGGTCGTGCGATCGGCGCTCGCGCCCCCGCCCAGCCCCATGCCCAGCCGCTCGCGCTCCTCCGCGATCTGCAGCCCGGTGCGCATCGGCGTGCCCTCGTCGATCAGGTCCAGCACCAGTTGCTGCGTGCCCAGCTTGTCCGGCACGTCGGCGGCATAGCCCGCATCGAAGCTCAGCACCGCACTGGTGATGGGCACGGCCCTGCGCTGCGCATAGACCAGCGCGATGCCGTTGCGCAGCGTCGTGCGCTGCACCGCCGGGGACGACAGGTCGGGAACGGCGCCCACCGCCGGCAACGGCCCGCGCGTGCCCTTCACGATGGGCTCGGCGGCCGCGATGACGGCGGCCTTGGGCGCCACCTGCGCATTCGCATAGGCGTCGCGCGGGCCCGGCACGACCGTCAGCGCGTAGACCGGGCGCGACAGCCACTTGTCGGTCGCCGCCTTAACCTGCGCCGGGGTTTCCGCGGCCAGCCGGGCAAGCTCCTTTCTGTAGAAGCCCGGATCGTTCGAATAAAGCACACCCTCCGCGAGCGCGACCGCCTTTCCGCCGAACCCGCCGACCGATTCCAGCCCCTCGATCGTGCGCGCCGCGTCGCGGGTCGCGACCCGGGTGACCTCGTCGGCGGTCGGCCCCGTGCGCAGGAACTCGGCCACCACCTCGTCCACCCGCCTCGCCGCCAGCGCGGGGTCGACGCCCGGCCGCACGACCGCGCGGATGGCGAAGAAGCCGAGCTGCGAGAAGGTGCGGTTGGAGGCCGACACGCTCACCAGCAGTTTCTCGTTGCGGACCAGCGCGGTCTCCAGCCTCGATGACGACAGGCCGCCGAGCACGCCCGCCGCCACGTCGAGCGCGGTCGACTCAGGATCGTTCAGGCCCGGCACCGCCCAGTTGCGGGTGATGAGCGTCGCCGCGACCCGGTCCTTCATCACCTCGTTCACGGGCGCGGACAACGTCGGGATCGGTGCGGCGGGCGCGACGCTGGCGGGCCCGCGTGGGATCGCGCCGAAGTATTTCGTCACCAGCGCGCGCGCGGTCGCGACGTCGATGTCACCGGCGAGCACCAGCACCGCGTTGTTCGGTCCGTAATGGTCGTGGAACCAGTCCTTCACGGTCTGCAGCGACGCCGCATCGAGGTCCGCCATCGAGCCGATCGTCGTGTGGGCATAGGGGTGCCCGGCCGGGAACAGGCCCTCGACGAGCCTGTACTGGACGAGGCCGTAGGGCTGGTTGTCCCCCTGGCGCTTCTCGTTCTGGACGACGCCGCGCTGCTCGTCGAGCACGCCTTGCGTGATCGCGCCGGTCAGATACCCCATGCGATCGGACTCGAGGAACAACGCGCGGTCGAGCGCGGCGGTCGGCACCGTCTCGAAGTAATTCGTGCGGTCGAAATAGGTGGTACCGTTGTAATCGGTCGCGCCGACGCTCTTGAGCGGCACGAAGAAGTCGGTCGGCGAGTTCTCGCTGCCGTTGAACATCAGATGCTCGAACAGGTGCGCGAAGCCCGTCTTGCCCGCGGGCTCGAACTTCGACCCGACATTGTACCAGACGCTGACGGCTACCACCGGCGCCTTGCGATCGGTGGAGACGACGACGCGCAAGCCGTTGGGCAAGGTGAATTGCTGGAACGGGATGTTCACCTCGCGCACCAGCGCCGCGACCGGTGCGGGCCGCGACGGAGCCGTCTGCGCGAGGACAGGTGCCGCGAGCACAGCCGTCGCTGCGCCGGCCAGTGCCAGAGCCTTGGTGTTCATGTCATCTTCCCCCCGAGTCCTCCCGCCACGATAGTTGGCGGCGCGAGCAGCGCAACATGCGTTCGATGCCCGCGCCGCCCTCCCCCTTGTGTGTCTCAAATATCACACCATCTTCCCGGCACCAGCGAACAGGGAGTTTGCATGAACATCGAGACCTTCACCGATCGCGCCAAGGGGTTCCTCCAGTCGGCGCAGACCGTCGCGATCCGCATGAACCACCAGCGGATCGCGCCCGAACACATCCTCAAGGCATTGCTGGAGGACGAGCAAGGCATGGCGGCCGGCCTGATCCGCGCCGCCGGTGGCGATCCCGCGCGCGCCACGAGCGAGACGGACCTCGCGCTGTCGCGCATCCCGGCGGTGTCCGGCTCCGGCGCGCAACAGACACCTGGGCTCGACAACGACGCGGTGCGCGTCCTCGACCAGGCCGAGCAGATCGGTAAGCAGGCGGGCGACAGCTTCGTCACCGTCGAGCGGCTGCTGGTCGCACTCGCGCTGTCGCTGAACACGGCGGCGGGCAAGGCGATCAAGGCGTCGGGCGCCAGCCCCGAGGCGCTGAACGGCGCGATCAACCAGCTTCGCCAGGGCCGCACCGCCGACACCGCGGGCGCCGAGGACCGGTATGACGCGCTCAAGAAGTTCGCGCGCGACCTCACGCAGGCGGCACGCGACGGCAAGCTCGATCCGGTGATCGGCCGCGACGAGGAGATCAGGCGCACGATCCA
>NZ_CAXSHM010000026.1:0-47616 GCF_964237335.1 uncultured Sphingomonas sp. | reverse complement strand
CATGGCGGCGTAATGTTCAACCGCCCGCCCACACACGGAAATCCTGACAGTCCCGGCTGCTTCTTATGTGGATTGTCTGATGAACGAGTAATCTGGCGCGCCGCACCCCTGTTGCCGCTCGTAGTCGATCCCGACATGTTCACGATCAAGATAAATGAAGTCGTTGCGCAGGAGCGTGCTCGGCTAAAGCTGGAGCCTCTGGATAAACAAGCATTCTGACGTCCGTGATTCGCCGTCGCTCCATTACCCATCCCCCACCCGCTCGATATCCGCGCCCACCGCACTCAGTTTCTCCTCCAGCCGCTCGTACCCCCGGTCGAGGTGGTACACGCGGCTCACCTGCGTCTCGCCCTCCGCCGCCAGCCCCGCCAGCACCAGGCTCATCGAGGCGCGCAGGTCCGTCGCCATCACCGGCGCGCCGGTCAGCCGCGCGGCGCCGCGCACCACCGCGGTGCGGCCGCGGACCTGGATATCCGCGCCCATGCGCGCGAGCTCCGGCACGTGCATGTAGCGGTTCTCAAAGATCGTCTCGGTCAGCACGCTCGCCCCGTCCGCCAGCGCCAGCATCGCCATGAACTGCGCCTGCATGTCGGTCGCGAAGCCCGGATAAGGCGCGGTCGACAGCGTGAGCGGCGCGAGCGGTCCGGTGGCGGTGACGCGCACCGAGTTGCCGCGCTCCTCGATCGTCACGCCCGCTTGCCCGAGCGCGTCGAGCGTCGCGCGCATGTCGTCGGGAGCGACGCCGGTCAGCGTCAGGTCGCCGCCGGTGATCGCCGCGGCGCAGGCATAGCTGCCCGCCTCGATCCGGTCGGGCATCACCGCATAGGTCGCGCCGTGGAGCCGGTCGACGCCCTCGATCTCCAGCGTCTCGGTGCCGATGCCCTCCATGCGCGCGCCCATCGCGACGAGGCAGCGGCACAGATCGACGATCTCGGGCTCGCGCGCGGCGTTCTCGATCCGCGAGGGCCCGCGCGCGGTGACGGCGGCCATCACGACGTTCTCCGTCGCGCCCACCGACACGATCGGGAAGGTGTAGCGGCCACCTTTCAGCCGTCCGCCGGGTGCCGACGCCTTCACATAGCCGGCGGTGAACTCGATCGTCGCGCCGATCGCCTCCAATGCCTTCAGATGCAGGTCGATCGGCCGGTTCCCGATCGCGCAGCCGCCCGGCAGGCTGACGGTCGCCTCGCCCGCGCGGCCCACCAGCGGCCCGAGCACCAGGATCGAGGCGCGCATCTTGCGGACGATGTCATAGGGCGCGGTGGTGCCGGTAAGTCGCCCGGCGCGCATCGTCATCACCCGGCCGAAATCCTCCGGCCGCGACCCCTCGATCAGCGTCGAGACGCCGAACTGGTTGAGCAGATGCCCAAAACTGTCGACGTCGGCCAGCCGCGGCAGGTTGCGCAGCGTCAGCGGCTCATCGGTCAGGAGCGCGCACGGCAACAGCGTGAGGGCGGCGTTCTTGGCGCCGGAGATGGGGAGCTTGCCCGACAGGCGCCGGCCGCCGCGGATGAGGATACGGTCCATCGAAGCGCGCATGTGCGCAAATGCTTTTGCGCACAAGACGCGCAAGATCGGCCGGCGGTCGGCCACGCCGAACGATCCGACGTCACGCGATTACCTCGCGTGACCGGCCTTGGGGCGCGTCAAGCCCGGGGTGACGAAGGGGTAGAAGGGGTCACGGCAAAGCCGTGACGTCAGACGCAGCTGCACTGCGCTGGCCGAGCTTGCGCGAGGTAGGCGGACGTGGCCGCCTCCCGCGCTGCGCTAAGCCTTCTCCATCGTGCACTGCAGCGGATGCTGGTGCTCGCGCGCGAAGTCCATCACCTGCGTCACCTTCGTTTCCGCGACCTCGTACGAAAACGTGCCGCAGATGCCGACGCCCTTCTGGTGAACGTGCAGCATGACACGGGTCGCCTCCTCCATGCTCATCCGGAAGAACCGCTGGAGGCACAGGACGACGAACTCCATCGGCGTGTAGTCGTCGTTTAGCATCAGGACGCGATACGGCGTCGGCTGCTTGGTACGGCTGCGCGTGCGGGTGGCGAGACCCGTTCCGCCGCCCTCGTCGTCGCTGCCGCCCGGACGTCGGCGTTCGGCCATGGATAACGGCTCGGTGATCGGATCGCAGGACATCGCTCACCGGAATATGGCAGCGGAGGTAGCGGGAGCAAGCGCTCGACGCTCCGGCGATGCAAAAAAGGAGCGGCAACCCGTGGATTGCCGCTCCCCATCGATCGATCGGCCCCGCCAAAGCGGCGCCGGACAGGTCAGGCCGCGACCTTCATCTTGTCGGCCGCGATCGCGGCGCGGTTCGACAGCGGCTGCGCGACGTCGTTGGCGAGCTTCATCAGCAGCTCGGTCGACTTCGATGTCTCGGCGACCATCGTGTCGAACATCGAGCGGGCATAGTCGCTCTGCAGCTTCATGAACTCGGTCGGCGAGCGCGTGGCGGCCAGCGTCTTCATCGCCGCGGTCGCGCTCTCGAACTGCTTGCGGCTGAACTCGGCGGCGCCCTGGCCCAGCGTCTCGATCCCCTTGGCGGCGATCTTGGACGATTCGACGATCGCCTCGAGGTTGCCCTTGCCGAACGAGCCCAGCTCCTCGGCCATGCGCGTGGTCTTCTCCATCGCATCCTTCGCACGGCCGTTCATGTCGGCGAAAACGGCCTGACCGCGACCGGTCATCTGCTCGGCGGCATCGTTCGCGGTGGTATCGATCGTATCCATGGTCTCATCCTCTATCGGGGGTTCCGCCATGACCGTGGCGGGCGGGTCGAAGGAAACGGGAGGCGTCGGCGCGGAACCGAGCAGTTCGCTGTGCGGCACGGCCGGCTGCTCGGCGGCCGGCATGGCGCCGGCATCCGCCGCCTTGGCGACACGGCGACGCTGCGCGGACCGGGTCGCGCGCAACGGCCGTGCATCGCTCTTGGACGTCGAGACAGCCTCAACGATCTTGGTCGGCAGGTCCATCGCCTCATCCTCTCGTCTGCTGCACTGCACAATAAACCACCCTGGACGTTGAAACAAGGGTTTTTGTGCACTGCACCATTGTCCGTAGCGCACCGATCAGCGTTGGCGGACGTAGCGCCCCGGCGCGTCTTCGAGCCCGGGCAGCGCGCCCTCGCCGGGGATGCGCGAGCCTGTGGCCGCGACCGTCTCTTCCCCGTGCGAGCGGAGCCAGGCGAGCCAGTCGGGCCACCAGCTTCCCTTCGTCTCGCGCGCGCCGGCGACGAACTCGGTCAATGAGGTCGGCACCGGATCGTCGTTGGTCCAATATTGGTATTTGCCCGCCGCCGGCGGATTGACGACGCCGGCGATATGGCCCGAGCCCGCGAGCACGAAGCGGATCGGCCCGGTGAAATGGCGCGTGATCTGCCATACGCTCTCCGCCGGTGCGATATGATCCTCGCGTCCCGCCTGGACGTACGACGGCGTCGCGACGCGCGTCAGGTCGATCGGCGTGCCGTCGACGCTCAGCGCGCCGGGTTGGACCAGCAGGTTGTCGCGATACAGGTCGGTCAGATAGCCGCGATGCCAGGCGGCCGGCAGGTTGGTCGTGTCGCCGTTCCAGTGCAGCAGGTCGAACGCCGCATAGTCCTGGCCCAGCAGATAGTTGTTGGCGACCGTGTTCCAGATGAGGTCGCGCCCGCGCAACAGGTTGAACGTCGCGGCCATGTACCGCCCGTCGAGGAACCCGTCAGGCGTCAGCGCCTTCAGCCGCGCGATCTGCTCGTCGTCGACGAAATGCTTGAGGTCGCCCGCGCCCGCAAAGTCGACCTGCGCGGTGAAGAAGGTCGCGCTGGCGACCGTGTCCGCCCGGTCCCGCGCGGCGAGCAGCGCCAGCGTCGCCGCGAGCGTCGTGCCCGCGACGCAATAGCCGATGGTGTGCGCCGCCGGCACGTCCAGCAGCGCGCGGACGGTGTCGACGGCCTCGATCTGCGCGGCGACGTAATCGTCCCAGGCGACATCCTTCATCGACGCGTCGGCCGAGCGCCACGACACCATGAACACGGTCAGGCCCTCGCCCACCGCCCAGCGGATGAAGCTCTTCTCGGGCGTGAGGTCGAGGATGTAGAAGCGGTTGATCCACGGCGGGAAGATCACCAGCGGCATCGCCAGCACCGTATCGGTCGTCGGCGAGTACTGGATCAGCTCGTAGAGCTCGGTCCGGTGGATCACCTTGCCCGGCGTGGTGGCGAGGTTGCGGCCGATCTCGAACGCGTCGGGCGCCACATGCGTCAGCTGGCCCTTGGCGGCATCGGCGAGCATGTTGCCCATGCCGGTGACGAGGTTTGCCCCACGCGTCGCCAGCGTCCGCTCGATCACCTCGGGGTTGGTCAGCGGGAAGTTGGCGGGGCTCATTGCGTCGATGAAGCCGCGCGTCGCGAAGCGGAGCTGCTCGCGCCCGCGCTCGTCCAGCCCCTCGATCCGGTCGACGCCCTCGATCAGTTGCGCGGACAGCAGCTCATAGCCCTGGCGGATCAGGTCGAAGGCGGGCGCGCGCCAGGCGGGAGCGCGGAACCGCTTGTCGCCCGCCGGCTCGGCGCCGGGCGCGGGGGCGAGGATCGGCTGCCACAGCCGCTCGGTCAGCGCCCACAGGTCAGGGACTGGGGGTGCGGCGGGGCTCCGCGCGCCCTCCGCGGCCGGGCCCGACGCCGGCGCCGCGGCCATCGCCTGCGTCATCGCGGTCGTGGCCGCCGTCAGCATCGCGCGCTGCGCCTCCGCCAACGACCGGAACCACGGCAGCGCGGTCATCACGGGCTCAGGCGCCCCAGCGGTCGAACCGGGCGCATCGGGTTGATCTGCCATCGCGGCTCTCCTCTCGATCGCGGTCATACTCCTTGTCCCCCCGTCGACGGAAGCGCGGATGCGCTATCGTTCGGCTGGTCAAGCGGATAGGCTGACCAGCGAAAGGTCCTGAGCCATGCCGACCGCGCCCAACGACGATTTCTACCGCATCAAACGGCTGCCGCCCTATGTCATCGCGGAGGTGAACGCGCTTCGCGCGCAAGCGCGATCACGCGGCGAGGACATCATCGATCTCGGCATGGGCAATCCGGACCTGCCGCCCCCGCCGCACGTGATCGACAAGCTGATCGAGGTCGCGCGCAAGCCCGACGCGCACGGATACTCGCAATCGAAGGGCATCCCCGGCCTCCGCCGCGCGCAGGCGAACTATTACGGCCGCCGGTTCGGCGTCGACCTCGATCCCGAGACCGAGGTGGTGGTGACGATGGGATCGAAGGAGGGGCTCGCCAGCCTCGCCACCGCGATCACCGCGCCGGGCGACGTGATCCTGGCGCCCAACCCCAGCTACCCGATCCACACCTTCGGCTTCATCATCGCCGGCGCGACGATCCGCGCGGTGCCGACGACGCCGGACGAGGCGTATTTCGAAAGCCTGGAGCGCGCGATGGCGTTCACCGTGCCCAAGCCCAGCGTGCTCGTGATGGGCTATCCCTCCAACCCCACCGCCGAAGTGGTGGACCTCGCCTTCTACGAGCGCGTGGTGGCGTTTGCGAAGGAGCATGGGCTGTGGGTGATCTCCGACCTCGCTTATTCCGAGCTCTATTACGACGGCTGCCCGACGCCCTCGATCCTCCAGGTGCCGGGCGCCAAGGACGTGGCGGTGGAGTTCACGTCGCTCAGCAAGACCTATTCGATGGCCGGGTGGCGGATGGGGTTCGGCGTCGGCAACAGGACGCTGATCGCCGCGATGGCGCGGGTGAAGTCGTACCTCGACTATGGCGCGTTCACGCCGATCCAGGCGGCGGCGGTGGCGGCGTTGAACGGCCCGCAGGACATCGTCGAGCAGAACCGCCGCCTGTACCACAAGCGCCGCGACGTGCTGGTCGACAGCTTCGCGCGTGCGGGCTGGGAGATACCCTCCCCGCGCGCGTCGATGTTCGCCTGGGCGCCGCTGCCGCCCGCATTGCGGCACTTAGGCAGCCTTGAGTTCTCTAAACAATTGCTCGTTCACGCTCAGGTCGCGGTCGCGCCAGGGGTGGGATACGGCGAAAATGGGGAAGGCTTCGTGCGGATCGCGATGGTGGAGAACGAGCAACGGCTGCGCCAGGCGGCGCGCAACGTGCGGCGCTACCTGCAATCGATGGGCGTCAACACGCCCGCGCGCGCGGGCTGAGGCATTTGGCATATCGGGATCACGACTCCCGGATTGCCGCCGGATTGGGCTGCACTGCAGGATTGGCGTTCTTCTTATGGGCCGTCCCGATGCTGCTTTTCGGCCCGATCAGTAATGCAGGTGCGCATGTCGCCTTCTGGTGGACCGCGATCCTCATTGGTCCATTCTTTGTTGCCTGGGCTGTGGGCAGGATTTTCAGCTTTCTGCGCCGCCGCCCGTGATCCACGTCGACCCCCGCTACTCGATAGCCGGCGTCCTCGTCGGGCTGCTCGTCGGGCTGACCGGCGTCGGCGGGGGATCGTTGATGACGCCGCTGCTGGTGCTCGTCTTCGGCTTCCACCCGGCGACCGCCGTCGGCACGGACCTGCTCTACGCGTCTGCCACCAAGGTCGCCGGCACCGGCGTCCACGGGCTTCGCGGCACCGTCGACTGGCGGATCGTTCGGCGGCTCGCGTCGGGCAGCCTGCCCGCGAGCGTCCTGACCCTCGCCGCGCTCTCGATCGCGCACCGCCATGCGGAGGACACCGATCACTGGATCGTCGTCACGCTGGGCGTCGCGCTGGTGCTGACCGGGATCGCCACCTTCTTCCGCGCGGCGTTGGTCGCACGGCTGACGATCGCGTTCGAACGGGTCAGCGAACGGCGCGTCCCCGCGCTAACGGTCCTGCTCGGCATCATGCTCGGGACGCTCGTCACGTTGACCTCCGTCGGCGCGGGCGCGCTCGGCATGACCGCGCTGCTGGTGCTCTACCCGCGCGCGCCGCTCGCGCGACTGGTCGGGTCGGACATCGCGCATGCCGTGCCGCTGACGCTGATCGCCGGGATCGGCCATTGGGCGATGGGATCGGTGGACGGATCGCTGCTTGTCTCGCTGCTGATCGGCTCGATCCCCGGCATCGTCGCGGGCAGCCTGATCGCGAGCCGCATCTCGGACCGCGTGCTGGTGCCGACACTGGCGGCCACCCTGGTGGTTACGGGCGCCAAGCTGCTGTTCTAGATCGGTTGCGATCGGACTGGATTACCCCTTCTCCGTTCGTCCCGAGCGAAGTCGAGGGACATGATCCGAACACTTGGCCACGTGTCTCGACTTCGCTCGACACGAACGGTTGTGCGGTGGATCAAACGGCGCGAAAACCGCTCTAACGGCGATCGATCACGATAAGTCGGACAAGTGTGTTGCCAAGCCGCATGACCCGGCCCCATCTTGGTGCCGTGCTGCGCCAATATGAACTCGTCGATCGCGTCCTCGACTATGATCCCGATGCCGACGAGGCGCTGCTCAACCGCGCCTATGTCTTCTCGCTCCACGCGCACGGCGGGCAGAAGCGCGCGAACGGGGACCCGTATTTCAGCCACCCGATCGAGGTGGCCGGCATCCTGACCGACCTGCACCTCGACGACGAGACGATCGCGACCGCGATCCTGCACGACACGATCGAGGACACGGTCGCGACGCGCGAGGAGATCGAGAGCCGGTTCGGCGCGAGCGTCGCAAGGCTGGTCGACGGCGTCACCAAGCTTAGCAAGATCGAGGCGCAGACCGAGAGCGAGCGCGCGGCGGAGAACCTGCGCAAGTTCCTGCTCGCGATGTCGGACGACATCCGCGTGCTGCTGGTCAAGCTCGCCGACCGGCTCCACAACATGCGCACGCTGCACTTCATCCCCAAGCCCGAGAAGCGCCGCCGCATCGCCGCCGAAACGATGGAGATCTATGCGCCGCTCGCCGAGCGGATCGGCATGTACGAGTTCATGAAGGAGATGCAGACGCTCGCCTTCGAACAGATCGAGCCCGAAGCATACACCTCGATCACCCGCCGCCTCGCGCAACTCAAGGAGGGCGGCGGGGATCGAATCGCCAAGATCGGGTCGGGGCTGAAACTGCTGTTGTCGCGCTCCGGCATCGAGACGGAGATATCGGGGCGCGAGAAGCACCCGTTCAGCATCTGGAAGAAGATGCAGGAGCGGCACATCAGCTTCGAGCAGCTATCCGATATCATGGCGTTCCGCGCGATCGTGCCGACGGAGGAGGATTGCTACCGCGCGCTGGGCGTCATCCACCGGCGCTGGCCGATGGCGCCCGGCCGGTTCAAGGATTACATCTCGACGCCCAAGCGCAACGGCTATCGCTCGCTCCACACCAGCGTCATCCACGCCGAGAACACCCGCGTCGAAATCCAGATACGCACGCCCGAGATGCACGCGGAGGCCGAGTTCGGCCTCGCCGCCCACTGGGCCTACAAGCAGAAGCCGGGCGGCCTGAGCGTGCGCCCGGAGACGCAGCACAGCTGGATCGCGGACCTGGTCGAGATCCTCGACACCGCCGCCTCGCCGGAGGAGCTGCTCGAGCACACGCGGATGGCGATGTACCAGGATCGCATCTTCGCCTTCACCCCCAAGGGCGAGCTGATCCAGTTGCCCAAGGGCGCGACCGCGATCGACTTCGCCTATGCCGTCCACACCGATCTTGGCGACCAGACGGTGGGCGCCAAGGTGAACGGCCGCGTCGTGCCGTTGAAGACGGTGCTGGAGAACGGCGACCAGGTCCAGATCCTCAAATCGAAGGCGCAGGCGCCGCAACAGGCGTGGCTGACCTTCGCGACCACCGGTAAGGCGCTGGCAGCGATCCGCCGCCACCTGCGCGCCGCCGAGCGCGACGAGCAGGTGAAGCTCGGCCGCAAGCTGTACGACGACATCGTCGCGCGGCTGCCCGCGACGCTGGGCGCGGGCGCGCTCGATCAGGCGCTGGTGCGGCTGAAGCTCGCGGACGAGCCAACGCTGATGCAGGCGATCGCGCGACGCACGCTGCCCGACGCGGCGGTGATGGAGGCGCTGATGCCGGGATCGGGCGGCGCGGACGTCGCGCGGGCGATGCCGCCACAGGCGGGCGCGATCTCGATCACCGGGCTGACGCCGGGCGTCGCCTTCGACCTCGCCGACTGCTGCCACCCGGTGCCGGGCGATCGGATCGTCGGCCTGCGCCGGCCGGACGCGGGGATCGAGGTCCACACGATCGACTGCGAAGGCCTGAGCGACGCGGAGCGCGCCGACGACGCGGACTGGGTCGATCTCGCCTGGGGCGACAAGGCCGAAGGCGGCGTGGCGCGCGTCTCGGTCGAGGTGAAGAACGAGCCGGGCGCCTTGGGCGTGCTCGCGACGGTGATCGGCGGCCACAAGGCCAACATCATCAACCTGCGCCTCGACGCCCGCGACAGCGCGTTCCACACCAACACGATCGACGTGGAGGTGCGCGACGTCCCCCACCTGATGCGCCTGATCGCCGGCCTGCGCGCGACGGACACGGTGAACGCGGTGACGCGGGTTTAGGTGACGGCGGCTTTTGCCAAGAAGCGGACGTTGACTGTTCGACGTAGGAGCGCGATCAATTATCATGCACGATGAGACTGCCGCTGCTTTCGCCGCGCTTTCGTCGAGAGCGAAGATAATGGTTCTCGCGCAGACGATTCACATGGAGACAATCCACGTTCGTGGCGCTCATTTGGATGATCCTACCGACACGGATAAACTGTATTTATCAAGCGAGTTTATACATCGCTTGTCCGGTTCTATCATGTCGATTACTAATGAAGAAGCGGAGGTAGAGAGCACCGACTACATCGCACTGATGCTGATTGAGGGCGTGAAGCCACGAGGCGCGCCCTACCTCCGTATGTTAGCGGATTGGATTAGCGCCGCCGAGACGATCCGATAGCCTCTGCTCTCCAGTAAACCAAGACGAGCGCGCGTTCGCGATCCATTGCAATGTTGGAGTAGTCGTGACAGCCGGGTCGCCGCTATTTCGCATCGTTACCATGCCTTCCCGTCTGCGGAGCCGTGCGACGATAGCTCGACGCCGTTTCCAACGGTCGGACCCCCATCCAGTCCGTTCGTGCTGAGCCTGTCGAAGCACCTGCCCGGAAGATCGGTCGTGCCGACTGAGAAAGGTGCGTTTGGTGTTACCTACTGTTACCTACTTTCGCGCGGACACGACGGTTCGGCGTCGATAGTGACGCCGCGCCCGCGCGCCGCTACGGTCGTTGCCGCATGAGCCGTCCCGTCCGCCCCCCCGCCCTCTCGATCGTCGTGCCCTGCTACAACGAGGCGGATTGTCTCGATCTGCTGCACGCGCGCGTGTCGGCGGCGGCGCGGGACGCGGTCGGAGACGATTACGAGCTGGTGTTCATCAACGACGGGTCGAAGGACGCGAGCTGGCCCGCGATGCAGCGGCTTGCCGCCGCCGATCCGCGGCTGGTCGCGATCAACCTGTCGCGCAACCACGGCCACCAGCTCGCACTGACCGCGGGGCTGGACCTGTGCGCGGGCGACCAGATCCTCATCATCGACGCCGACCTGCAGGACCCGCCCGAGCTGCTGGCCGACATGCGCGCGACGATGGCCGCGCAACAGGCGGACGTCGTCTATGCCGTCCGTCGCCGCCGCGAGGGCGAGACGTTGTTCAAGAAGCTGACCGCCGCGGGCTTCTATCGCGTGCTCGACCGCGTCACCGACACGCCGATCCCGCTCGACACCGGCGATTTCCGGCTGATGAGCCGGCGGGCGCTCGACGCGTTCCTGTCGCTGCCCGAACAGGCGCGCTTCATCCGCGGCATGGTCGCCTGGATCGGGTTCCGCCAGGTCCCGTTCGCCTATGACCGTGCCGAGCGCCACGCGGGCGAGACCAATTACCCGCTTGGCAAGATGATGCGGCTGGCGTTCGACGCCGTCACCGGCTTCTCCACCGCGCCGCTGCGGTTCGCGAGCCACGCGTCAGTGATCCTGGCCTTCGCGTCGATCCTGCTGCTGTTCTACATCGGCTGGGGGTTCTTCGCCGGCAACCCGGTCCAGGGGTGGACGTCGACGATGCTGGTCGTGGTGGTGCTGAGCGCGATCCAGATGTTCGTCCTGGGCATGATCGGCGAGTATCTCGGCCGGCTGTACGTCGAATCAAAACGGCGGCCGCTGTATCTGGTGGCGGACGTCGCCGGCCCGATACAGGGCCGCGCGACGCTGGGGTTCAAGGCGGAGGCTCCAAGCTTCTACGCTCCTATCCCCGTCTACCCTGAGCTTGTCGAAGGGCTGCCTTCTTCCTCCGAGTAGAAGGACAGTGCTTCGACAAGCTCAGCATGAACGGTGGTTCAGTCAGGCCGGCTCCGCCAGCGTGACGATCGAGACACCCGGCGTCATCGGCACGCGGCCGACCAGGTGCCGCTCCAGCCGGAAGATGCGCTCGAACAGCCGGTTGACCGGGCCGGGCGGCGGTGAGTCGTCGCTGTCCTCGCGCCCCGTCAGCTTGCCTGCGATCCGCGCGGCGGCGGCGAGCGGGAACAGCAGCGAGTTGAAATAGCCAAGCTTCTTCGGCGCCAGCCCGGCCGCGCGGATCGCTGCATTGAGGGTCGCCTTCGAGTAACGGCGATGGTGGTGGTTCACCACGTCGTGCGCGCTCCACATCCAGGCGTGGGCGGGCACCGCGATCAGGATCCTGCCGCCGGGCGCCAGGCAGTCGCGCATCGCCGCCAGCGCGGCGACGTCGTCCGCGATATGCTCCACCACGTCGAGCACCGCGATGAGGTCGTAAGCCCCTCGCGCGATGCCGGGCAGCTCGGGCAGCGGCGCGTCGCCGACCGGCCGGCCGAGCCGCTCGGTCGCGATCGCGCGAGCGTGCGCGTCGATCTCGATCGCGTCCACCGCGCCGAACCGCGCCAGCATCGGCAGATTATGCCCGGTGCCGCAGCCGATCTCCAGGATGCGCGCGTTCGCGGGCAGGCCGGCGTAGCGGGTCAGGTAATCGGCCAGGATGTCGCGCCGGGCGCGATACCACCAATGCGTTGAATCATGCGCCGCCATCCGGTCGTAGACGATGCGGTCCATCAGCGGGGGTCCTTCGGCGGCGCCATCAGGCGAACACCCAGTTGCGTTGCAGGCCGAACGTCACCAGCGGCGTCACGAACACGGCCGGTACCAGCGGCCACCACGTCGGCCCGTGGATCAGCGGCCCCGTCAGCAGCCAGATGAACAACTGGTTGAGCCCGAAGCCGAGCAGCTGGACGACGAGGAACCGGTGCGCGGTGCCGGGCGAGCGCGTGCCATGATCCTTGAAGCTGATCCGGCTGTGCGCGACCTTGCCGACGCCGGTCGCCGCGACGAAGGCGATCACGCCCGCCAGCAGCGGCCAGATCGCGCCGCCATGGCCATGGCTCCCTTCGATGGGAACGAGCCGGTAGCCATAGGTCGCGATCGGCCAATAGACGATCGAGTAGAACAATGTGACGCCGACGCCGGTGACGCCGAACCGGACGAGCTGGGCCAGCATGCCGCCGTTTCGCCAAGCCTCCCGCCATGTCTCCACGCGCTGTGCGATTCCCACCCGTCACTTGCCCTTCACTCGCCGCGCGATACAGCGGCCCGACGCCGCGACCGTTCGGGCCGAGCGACGATCTATGTGGCAAGGGCGTGTAATGCGGGTGGGCGAGTGAAGGAAGCGTTCTCGGGCGGCAAGACGTATCGCGACCTGGCCGAGGAGGCGGACCGTCACTGGATGCGGCTGACGCTGCTCGCCTGGCTGCTGGTGGCGGCATCGATGCTGTGGAGCCGCTACGGTTCGGTCTATTGGCTGGCGCTCGGCGATACCGACGACAACATGCGGCTGATGCAGGTGCGCGCGCTGCTGAACGGGCAGGCGTGGTTCGATCTGCGCAACCACCGCCTCGATCCGCCGGTGGGCGCCAACATCCACTGGTCGCGGCTGGTGGACCTGCCGATCGCGGCGCTGATCCTGGTGCTGCGCCCGTTCGTCGGGCCCGACTGGGCGGAGCGCTGGGCCTGCGGCATCGCGCCGCTGCTGCCGCTGTCGGTGACGATGCTGGGCATGGCCGCGACCGTGCGCCGGCTGATCGCGCCACTCGCCTGGCCGCTCGCGCTCGTGTTCCTGATGTGCTGCTCGGTCATGCTGTTCATGTTCATGCCCGAACGGATCGACCATCATGGCTGGCAGCTCGCGATGCTGAGCCTGACGGTCGCGGGCCTGTGCGACCCCAAGCGCCGCCGCGGCGGCGCGCTGGTGGGGATCGCGAGCGCGGTCAGCCTGACGATCGGGCTGGAGATGCTGCCCTTCGCCGCGATGGCGGGCGGCATCCTCGCGCTGCGCTGGGTGTGGGACCGGGCGGAGGCGGTGCGGCTTGAGACGTACGCGCTCACCCTCTCGGCCGGCAGCGCGATCGGCTATACGGGCTTCCAGGGCTGGGACTCGAGCGTCCTTCGCTGCGATGCGCTGACGCCGGTGTGGCTCTCGGTGATGATCGCTGCGGGTGTGCTGCTCTTCGTGCTGGGCCGCGTCAGTCCCGCCAGCCGGGCGTTGCGCCTCGGGCTCGCGGTGGCGGCGGGCGCGGCAATCGCGGCGGGGTTCGCGCATTTCTTCCCGCAATGCCTCGGCCGGCCCGAACAGGTATCGCCCGAGCTCGCGCGCAACTGGCTGCAGAACGTCAGGGAAGCCAAGCCGATCTACAAGCACCCGTTCCGCGACGACGTCCCGATTGCCGCGATGCCGATCGTCGGCTTCATCGGCGCGATCGTGGCGACGCTGCGGGCTCGGGGCGAGCGATTGTGGAACGGGTGGCTGCCGGTGCTGCTGTTCTCCACCTTCGCCGCGCTCATGCTGTTGTGGCAGATCCGCGTCGGGCCGGCGGCGCAGCTGCTGGCGGTGCCGGGCGTGACCGCGCTCGCCTGGTGGCTGGTGCCTTGGTGCCGGCGGCATCGCAGCCCGCTGGTGCGGGTGCTGGGCACGGTGGCGGTGGTGATGGTCGCGGGCGCCGGGCTGTTCGCGGGCACCGTGATGCGCTTCCTGCCGGTCGATCAGCCCAAGGCCTATGTGCGCCGGGTCAACCATGCGACGGGCATGTGCCTGACGCGGCCGGGGCTGGCGGCGCTGGACCGCTACCCGGCGCAGACGGTGTTCACCTTCATCGACCTGTCGCCGCGGCTCATCACCGTCACGCACCACGATGCGATCGCCGGACCCTATCACCGCAACGGCCCCGCGATCCTAGACGTGCAGCATGCCTTCACCGGAAGCCCCGACCAGGCGCATGCGATCATGCGCGCGCATGGCGCGACGCTGTTGGTGGTGTGCCCCAACATGGCCGAATCGACCGTCTACCGCGCCCGCGCGCCGGGCGGCTTCTATGGCCAGCTCGCGCGCGGCAAGCGCTTCCCTTGGCTGACGCAACTGCCGCTGCTGCGCGGCGATCCGCTACGCGTGTGGCGGATAAGCTAACGCAACTGCCCCGCCACGCCGTCGATCACGAACTGCACCGCCAGCGCGGCGAGCAGCACGCCGAGCAGCCGGGTGATGACCGATTCGATCTTCACCCCCAGCAGCCGCATCAGCGGCCCCGCCGCGACGAGCGCGGCGAGCGTCAGCAGCAGGATCGTCGTCATCGCGCCCAGCACCACCAGATGCGCCGCCAGGCCCGGGTTGCGCGCGCCCAGCAGCATGACGGAGGCGATCGAGCCCGGCCCCGCGATCATCGGCATCGCCATCGGAAAGATCGACACGTCCTCCGCCTGGACGGGATCGGTCGCGACCTTGGCGGCGCGATCCTCGCGGCGCTGGGTGCGCCGTTCGAACACCATCTCCAGCGCGATCAGGAACAGCATGATGCCGCCGGCGATCTTGAAGCTGTCGAGCTGGATGCCCAGGCCTTTGAGCAGCCCCTCGCCGAACAACCCGAAGGCGAGCAGGATCAGGCCGGCGACGCCTACCGCGCGGATCGCCATCGCGCGCCGCTCGATGGGCTTCGCATCGGTGGTCAGCCCGGCGAAGATCGGCGCGCAGCCCAGCGGATCAATGATGACGAAGAAGGTGATGATCGACGAGACGTAAAGCTCGATCACGCCCCTCCGTCCTCCGGCGCATCCACCCGCGGATCGATCGCCGCGCCCTCGCGCCGGCAGGCGGAGACATAGGCGTTGCGCATCAGGCAGGCGATCGTCATCGGTCCCACCCCGCCCGGCACCGGCGTGATCGCACCGGCGACTTGAACTGCGGACGCAAAGTCGACGTCGCCGACCAGGCTTGAGCTTCCATCCGCGCGGACGATGCGGTTGATGCCGACGTCGATCACGGTCGCGCCCGGCTTGATCCAGTCGCCCTTGACGAGGCCGGGCACGCCCACGGCGGCGACCACCACGTCCGCCTGGCGCACGCGGCCAGGCAGGTCCCGCGTGCGGCTGTGCGCGATCGTGACGGTGCAGCTTTCGGCTAGCAACAATTGCGCCATCGGCTTGCCGACGATCGCCGACCGGCCGACCACCACCGCATCAAGGCCCGATAGGCTCAGCGCCACGCCCTTGAGCAGCATCAGGCAGCCGAGCGGAGTGCAGGGCACGAAGCCTGCCAGCCCCGACGCCAACCGGCCGACGTTGACCGGGTGGAAGCCGTCGACATCCTTGTCCGGATCGATCCGGGTGATGACGGCGTCGGCGTCGATCTGCGCCGGCAGCGGCAACTGGACGAGGATGCCGTCCACCGCGGGATCGGCGTTCAGCCGGTCGATCAGCGCCAGCAGATCGGCCTCGCTCGTGTCGGCGGGCAGCCGGTGCTCGAACCCGCGCATCCCGGCTTCCCCGGTCGCGCGGTTCTTGGAGCGGACGTACACCGACGAGGCCGCATCCTCGCCCACCAGCACGACGGCCAGCCCGGGCGCACGACCGGTCACCGCCCGGAACGCCGCGACCGCGGTCGCCACCCGTCCGCGCAGCGCGGCCGCATGCGCCTTGCCGTCGATGATGCGCGCGGTCACCCCATCAGCTCGGGTAGCTGGAGGTCAGCACCGCGACGTCGATGTTGTTCAGCACGTACATCAGGATGCGGATCACGATCAGCGCCGCGAACGGTGACCAGTCGATCCCGCCGCTGGTCGGCAGGAAGCGCCGGAACGGGCGGTACATGGGCGCGGTGATCTGATCGAGGCCCGACGCGAGGCCGGCGACGAAGCCGTTGTGCCGGTTGACGACGTTGAACGCGAGCAGGATCGAGACGACCGCCTGGATCAGGATCAGGAACGACGCGACGTCGAGGATGATCTCGAGCACGCCGATGATGGTGTGGACGAACAAGGGACTGTTCCTTCGTAACGGGAGGCGGCGGTTTAGCCGATCCGCCCCACGGGGAACAGGGCGTGTATCCTCAGCACCGCACCAACGTCCCCACGCCGGCCCGCGTGAAGATCTCCAACAGGAGCACGTGCGGCACGCGGCCGTCGAGGATCACCGCCGCGTCCACGCCTGCGCCGACGGCGTCCATGCACGTCTGGAGCTTGGGGATCATCCCGCCGGTGATGACGCCCTCGGCCATCAGGCGGCGGATCGCGGTCGGCGTCAGGTTGGTCTGCAGCTCGCCGTCCTTCAGCACGCCCGCCACGTCCGTCAGCAGGAAGAAACGCGCGGCGCCCAGCGCGGCGGCGATCGCGCCGGCCATCGTATCGGCGTTGATGTTGTAGGTATGGCCGTCCGCGCCCGTCGCGATCGGCGCGATCACCGGGATGATGCCCGCGCCCGACAGCGTGTCGACGATCCGGCGATCGACCGCCACCGGCTCGCCGACGAAGCCGAGATCGACGTGCCGCTCGATCCCCTTCAGCGGATCGGCCTCGCGCCCCGTCACCTTCTCCGCGCGCACCAGCCCGGCGTCCTTGCCCGAGAGCCCCACCGCGCGGCCGCCGGCCTGGCCGATCCAGGCGACGATCTCCTTGTTGATGCTACCGGCGAGGACCATCTCGGCGATCTCGGCCGTCTCCTTGTCCGTCACGCGAAGACCGCCGACGAAGGTCGATTCGACGCCCAGCCGCTTCAGCATCCGCCCGATCTGCGGCCCGCCGCCGTGGACTACGACCGGGTTGATGCCCACCGCCTTCATCAGCGTGACGTCCTCGGCGAAGTCCTGCGCCGCCGCGGGATCGCCCATCGCGTGGCCGCCGTATTTGATGACGAACGTCTTGCCGGCATAGCGCTGGAGATAGGGCAGCGCCTCGGTAAGCGTCTCCGCCTTGGCGAGAAGGGCGGGATCGGGGGCGTGGTTCGTCATGGGGTGGGTCTTAGCGGGGGTGCGGGCGGGGCTGAAGCCGCAAACTCGTTCATCTTCATCCTTCCGCTTGGCGTCTACCGACCCACCGAAAGCTCAGCCCGCCGACGCAGCCGGCAAGTGCGCCGGGCGGAACCAGTCCCCGCAGGGTAGTGAGAAACGTCACTTCGCTTCCGTCGTCGGCCACGGACGGGAAAGTCGACCAGAGGATGAAGGCCACGATCATGATGCAAGCCAGGCCGCTGAACGTGCCTGCCACCCCCCAATATCGCCAGTCATTCGTGTTGAGCTTATCGGCAGCCAACGCCGACAAAAAAGCAAAGGGAAATGCCAAGACGGAAGCTAGGATCGCGGTGGCAGCGAAGACAATCGGGATCATGATGAAATCTGACCAAAGGATCGCCATCGAAACGCGATTCCAGACGAAGAACAAGGTCGGCAAGCTAAAATACAGCGTGAAGCACCCACTGGCCGTGCCGACCGCCCCAAGATAAGCGGGCATAACCCTGATTGGAGAGTAGCTCACTACCCCCGCCCGTCCAGCCACCGCCCCAGCGCCACCGCCGCATAGATCGCCGGCGGCACCAGCACCGCCGACAGCAGCACCTTGACGATCATCTGCCCGAGCAGCAGCTCGCGGATCGGGAAGACGCCCACAAACGCGATCGTCACGAACAGCAGCGTGTCGACCACCTGGCTGCCGACGCTCGCAACACCCGCGCGCAGCCACAGCAGCCCAGCGCCCTCGCGCCCTTTCAGCCACGAGAAGATCGTCACGTTGAGCGCCTGGCTGACGCCGTAGGAGATGAAGCCCGCCACCCACAGCCGCAGGCTGGAGCTCATCATCATCGCGAACGCCTCGCGGCGGACAGGCTCCATGTCGGACGCAGGCGGCAGCGCGACGACCAGGATAGACAGCGCCATCGACACGATCAGCGGCACGAAGCCGTACACCACCAGCCTGTTCGCCACCGCGCGGCCGTGCAGCTCGGCGATCGCGCTCGACACCACCACCAGCAGCAGGAACGCAAAGATGCCCGCCTCGATCGCCAGCGGCCCCAGCCCCAGCACGGGCCCGAGCGCCGACAGCGGGCCCAGCGCGATCTGCTTGTTGCCCAGAACGCCCGCGATGCACACCATCCCGCCGTAGAAGATGGATAGCGCGAAGAGGGATCGCGGGATGCCGGCGTGAACGGGTGCGTGGGCGACGGGCGTGGGGGCGAGCATGGCGGCAAGCTACGGGGTTTGAGGGGCGGGTCAATGCGCGCCCTCCTCTCCCGTCACCCCGGCCTTGAGCCGGGGTCCCGCTGTTTCGCGCGAGATCAGAAGAAGCGGGATCCCGGATCGAGTCCGGGATGACGGGGGAGCGAAGGGGGAGGAGGCCGGCGGGGCTTGTGCGGCGCGGCATCGCCCGGCCATAGTCGGGGCGGCGTCGCGGGGGAGCGGCGGGGGAGTATCGGTTCGGCCATGACTCGCATCCTGACCGGCATCGCCGGGATCGTCGTGATCCTGCTGATCGCCTTTGCGCTCTCCGCCGACCGGCGCGCGATCCGGCCGCGGATCGTCGGCGCCGCCTTCGCGCTGCAGGTCGCGATCGCCGTCATCGTGCTGTACTGGGGCCCGGGGCGCGCGGCGCTGGCGGGCGCGTCAGGCGGCGTCGCGGCGCTGCTCGGCTATTCGCAGAAGGGCACCGAGTTCCTGTTCGGCAACCTCGCCAGCCCCGCGGTCGGCGGCACCAGCTTCGCGATCGCCGCGCTGCCCGTCATCATCTTCTTCGCGAGCCTGGTGTCGATCCTCTATTACCTCGGCGTCATGCAACTGGTGGTGCGCTGGGTCGGCGGCGCGATCGAGTGGGTGGTCGGCGCGTCCAAGGTCGAATCGTTGTGCGCGGCGGCGAACATCTTCGTCGGGCAATCGGAATCGCCGCTCGTGATCCGGCCGTATCTCGCGGGGCTCACCCCGCCGCAGCTCTTCACCGTGATGACCAGCGGCATGGCCGGCGTCGCGGGCACGATCCTCGCCGCCTATGCCTCGATGGGGATCAGGATCGAGTTCCTGCTGGCGGCGAGCTTCATGGCCGCGCCGGGCGGCATCCTGATGGCCAAGATCATCATGCCTGATTCTCGCGGCGTCCCTGCGATCGAGCCCCCGTCCGACGCCCCGACCTCCGCTCTTCCCGCCGACATCCCCGGCGAGCCGATGCCGGACGCGAGCCACGACGAGGAGAAGCCCGCCAACATCATCATGGCCGCCGCACAGGGCGCGCAGACCGGCGTGAAGCTGGCGGTGGCGGTCGGCGCGATGGTGCTGGCGTTCGTGGCGCTGGTGGCGCTCGCCAACGGGCTGCTGGCGGGCGTGGGCGGGCTGGTCGGGCTGCCGGGGCTGAGCTTCCAGAGCCTGCTCGGGCTGGTGTTCAAACCCGTCATGTACCTGCTGAACGTGCCATGGGACGAGGCGGGCGCCGCCGGGGGCCTGTTCGGCGAGAAGATCGTGCTGAACGAGTTCGTCGCCTATATCGACCTCGGCAAGCAGGCCGGGCATCTGTCGCCGCACACCGTCGCGGTCGTGACGTTCGCGCTGTGCGGCTTCGCCAATTTCTCGTCGATCGCGATCCAGATGGCGGTGACGGGTAGCCTTGCCCCCAACCAGCGGCCGATGATCGCCCGGATGGGCCTGCGCGCGCTGGCGGCGGGGAGCCTGGCGAACCTGATGAGCGCTGCGCTGGCGGGGTTGCTGCTGGCTTAGAGCACCATTGGGATAGTGACCCGTTCTGAACCGTTCGTGTCGAGCGAAGTCGAGACACCTGCCGCCCGCTCGCCATGTCCCTCGACTTCGCTCGGGACGAACGGATGGGAGTAGCTGTGACCCGCGCCTCACTCCGCCGCGTAGATCGCGTCCAACACCTGCGCGACGCGCACCAGGCCCGCCGCCTGGGCGTCGAACCGCTCCCCCGCCGCCAGCCGCCGCGCCCAGTCCGCCGCCGCGCGGCCGCCCCAGCCCGCGGTGCCCTGGCCCGAGTCGGTCGCCAACGGCTCGCGCGACGTGCCGCTGAACCGGGTCGCCTCGAAGTCGTAGAACGAGCCGCAGACGTTGCGGAAGCTCGCGCCGCCGCCGGTGCCATAGAAGGACGCCTCGATGACTGCGTCCTGTCCCGCCGGCAGCCGCCACGAGCAGGCGAGCCGCACCGCCGTGCCGCCGTCGTCCTTGCCACCCAGCCGGAAGCGGGCGCTGGCATAATCCTCGACGCCGCCGCCGCCGGTGACGGGCGAGCCGCCCGCGAACAGGTCCGCGCCCACCGCGCCCGCCAGCTCGGGAAAGTCGGACACCCACAGCGCGAGGTCGACGAGGTGGACGCCCAGGTCCATCACGCAGCCGCCGCCCGACAGCGCGCGGTCGTAGAACCATGGCTTGTCGGGGCCGTAGGCATTGTGGAACGTCAGATCGATCGCGAAGACATGGCCGAGCTCGCCGCGGCGGACGAGGTCGGCGATCGCCGCCATGCCGCTGGTGAACCGGTAGGAGAAGTCGACGCCCAGCAGCCGGTCCGCCGCCCGCGCGGCGGCGACCACGCGCGCGGCCTCGGCGGCGTTCCGGCCGAGCGGCTTCTGGCAGAACACCGCCAGCCCGGCCTCCAGCGCCGCGATCGACTGGTCGGCGTGGAGCGCGGACGGGGTGGCGATGACGATCCCGTCGAGGTCCATCGCCAGCATCGCGTCGAGCCCGTCGACCCGCATCGCATCCGGCGCGAGCGCCTGCGCCTCGGCGGCGGCTTCGGGCGAGGCGTCGGCGATCGCCGCGGCCGCGACCGCGCCGGTCGCCAGCATCGCCGCCATGCGGTGGCGGCCGATCCAGCCGGTGCCGAGGAAGCCGATGCGGGGGAGGGTCATGGGTGGGCCTGTTTGAGAACCATGGTGGTGCCGGCACCATATCCGTCATCCCCGCGAAAGCGGGGACCCATCTCCTGCGCCGTCATTCTCGCCACCGGCCGGCCGTGATAATCACGAGATCGGGAGATGGGTCCCCGCGTTCGCGGGGATGACGGTGGTGGTCGGCCGGTGGGATCAGAACGTCACCAGTGCCTTCAGGAACCCATCCGGCCGATCGCGCGCGGCGTCCAGTGCCTCGCCGAGCCGGTCGAGCGGATAGCGGTGCGTGTACAGCGGCGCGGGATCGATCCGCCCGCTCGCGACCGCCGCCACCGCCTCGCGCAAGCCCCGCATCTGCACGGCCGGGTCACGCTCGTGCGCGTTGACGACGTCGATGCCCTTCCAGTTCCACGCCTGCATGTTGACCTGGCGCGGGCCGTCCTGGTGATAGCCCGCCACCACCAGCCGACCGCCGAAGCCGACCAGCTCGCCCGCGAGATCGAGCGGCCACTGCTTGCCGACGCATTCGATCACCCGCTCGCACCCTGCGTCACCGGTCAGCCCGTTGACGCGCGCGATGATCGCGTGATGGTCGTCCATCGGGATCGCCTCGGCCGCGCCGTACTGGCGGGCGAGGTCGAGGCTGAACGGGCGGCGGCTGATCGCAATCACCCGCGCGCCCGCATCGGTGCAGAGCCGCGTCAGCAGCGCACCCAGGAAGCCGATGCCGATGATCGCCACCGTCTGCCCCGCCTGGATGTCGGCGCGGCGGAAGATGTTCATGACGCAGCCGAGCGGCTCGCCGGGCACCGCCATGCCGGCGAGCGTCGCGGGCAGCTTCACCGCCATGTCGGCGCGCGCGAGGTCGAACTGCGCGAAGCTGTGGCCGGCGAGCGTCGCGACCCGGTCGCCCACCGCGAAGTCCGCGACGCCCGCGCCCACCGCATCGACCACGCCCCAGCCCTCATGCCCCAGACCGCCCGGCTCGCCGGGGTAGCTCGACCAGGGCTGCCCCTCCCACGGCTCGACGTTGGACCCGCACACGCCGCAGCCCTCCAGCCGGACGCGCAACTCGCCGATGCCGGGCTCGGGCACCGGCACCTGCTCGACGCGCATCGCCCGCGCGCCGGTGAGCACCGCCGCGTCCATCATCCCGTTCATGCGGCCAGTCCCGTGGCTTACGCGGCCTTGTCGGCGATGAACGCCTCGACCATCGTGAACGCCTGATCGTCGGTCATCTGCTTGGCGGGGTGCTTGCAGAAGAATGCCGATGCGCCCTCGACCGGGCCGCCGATGCCACGGTCGCGCGCGATCTTGGCGCATCGAACCATGTCGATCGCAACGCCGGCGGAATTGGGGCTGTCCTCGACCGACAACCGCATTTCCAGGTTCATCGGCACGCCGCCGAACAACTGGCCCTCCATGCGGATGAAGGCGACCTTGTTGTCGTTCTGGAACGGCACATAGTCGCTGGGGCCGATATGGACGTTGTCGTCGTCCAGCCGCTCGGCGGCCACGGCCTGAACCGCCTCGGTCTTGCTGATCTTCTTGCTCTTCAGCCGGGTTCGGTTCGACATGTTGAGGAAGTCGGTGTTGCCGCCGGTATTGAGCTGATACGTCCGGTCGAGCTTCACGCCGCGCTTGGCGAACAGGTCGGTCAGCACGCGGTGGACGATCGTCGCACCCATCTGCGCCTTGATGTCGTCGCCCACGATCGGCACGCCCGCGTCAGTGAAGCGCTTGGCCCAGAGGGGATCGCTCGCGATGAAGACCGGGATGTTGTTGACGAACGCGACGCCCGCTTCGAGCGCGCATTCGGCGTAGAACTCGGTCGCCTCCTGGCTGCCGACGGGCAGATAGTTCATCACCACGTCGACATTCGCCGCGCGCATCTGCGCCACCACATCCGCGCGGCTGGGCTGCGCCTGATCGGACAGGATGAAGGTGCGGTCGTCGGTGGGATAGTCGAGCATGTGCTCGGCGACGCCGTCGAGCACCGGTCCCATGCGGACGATCGCGCCGCTCGGATCCACCTCCGGCTCGAACACCGCGGTGCAATTGGGCTTGGCGAAGATCGCATGCGACACGTCCTGGCCGACCTTGCGCGCATCGACGTCCCACGCCGCCACCACCTTGATGTCGGACGGGGTGTAGCCGCCCAGATCCCAGTGCATCAGGCCGGTGACGTCGTTCGTCCCCTCACGGTAGTGATGCAGCCCCTGCACCAGCGAGCTGGCGCAATTGCCAACGCCGATGATGGCCATCCGAATCTCATTCATCGGTTCCGTACTTCCCGTCCCTTGTTGTTCCTGCCGCGCGGCCACTTGGCCCTGCGCGCCTTACGTGCCGGGGTGCAACCCCGCGTGCTGAGCCGCGACGGCAGACGCCGGCCCGGAGGCCACGCCACCCGCCACGCGCCGCTCCGCCGTCCGATGCCACGCCATCGTCACCACCGCCACCAACGTCAGCGGCCCCAGCTCGATCCACCACGCCAGCGTCGGCTCCCGAACCAGCACCGCCAGCGCGAAAAGACCGACGCGCACGTTCGCGCTCAGCAACGCCATCGCCCGCATCGGCGGCACGGCGCAGGCGGCGTAGCGGGCGGCGATCGCCGGACCCGCCGGCCCAGCGAGCTGCGCATCCAGCCGCACGCCCGCGCGATCCGCGGCGGTGGCGATCCGGTCGTACAGCACCACATGCGTCTCGGCGGACTGCGGCGCCTGGAGCCGCAGGCGGCGATGGAAGCGCGCGCGCTCCCCCTCGTACAGGCTGGCCTGCACGACGTGCGCGACGCCGGCGCTGATCGCCACCGCCCAGTCGCCCGCCGTCCCGATCGACAGCGCGAGCCCCACGTAGATGAGGATGAACACGCCGTGGTCGCACAGGCCGTCAAGGATCCGCCCGGTACGGCTCGCAGTGCCGGTGGCGCGGGCGATCATCCCGTCCAGCCCGTCGGCGACCAGCCAGCAGGCGGCAAGCACCAGGCCCAGCGCGGCGCCACGCCAGCCCGGCATGTCGACGAAGGCGACCATCGCCAGCACCCCGAGGCCGAAGCCCATCACCGACACCGCGTTGGCCGACAGGCCCCGGCGGATCGCCATCGGCAGCAACGCTCTAGCGACCGGATGGATGACGTACAGGTTGCTGAGATCCTCGATCCGGCGATCGCGCGATCCGTCCGGCGGCGGGATTGTCATGCCTTCGTCATGCGCGTTTCAGGGCCTTGACGCAAGCGGCAGGCGTCGCAAACGCGAGGCGCCAAGCGCCTTTGCGGGGATCGGCCGCTCCATCCGTCGCTCCGCCATGGCGAGCGCGGGCGGGTCGTCGACGTCGATCCAGTCGAGCGAGCCCACGTCCTCGACCAGCGCCAGGCCCTGCGCAGCGAGCACCCGGACGCCCTCGGTGATCGAGGGGGCATCGAGCGCCGCGAGCGCCGCGTAGAACGCCGGTCCGACCGCGAACACGCCGGTGTCGAACGCGTCGTAGCTCGCGAGGCCCTTGCCGATCGCGACGATGCGGGTGGCTCCATCCGTCTCGACGCAGGTGACGTCGTCAAGATCCACCGCATCCGAATCGAGGTTCCGGTCGATCCCCAGCCGCAGCCCCGCGCCGGCGCCGACCTCGGCCATCAGCCGGTACAGCGCCGGGTTCACCAGATGGTCGCACATGACGAGCAACGACGCGCCACCCGCCGCACGCCCGCCCGCCAGCGCCGACACGCCGTTGGGCAACGCCCAGTCCGTCACCGCCACCGTCTCGACCGCCAGCGGCCAGCCTTGTCCGGTCTGGCCTCCGGCGGCGAGATGCGCGGTCAGTTCGGCGCCGCGATAGCCGGTGACGACGATCGCGCGCGCGATGCCCGCCATCGCCAGCCGTTCCAGCGCATGGTCGACCAGCGGCTTGCCGCCGACCGGGCACAGCGGCTTGGACGGCGCGGCGGCGCGAAGCCGGGTCCCCTCCCCGGCCGCCAGGATGATGGCGGTGTCGATCATGCGAGCGCCCGCGCCGTGACGGGAGCGGCGACCGCGCGCACCGGTACGGCGGGCGCATAGCGGTCGATCGCCCAAGCGCAGAAGTCCGCGAACCGCTCGGGCTCGCGCGCCGGGCTGGTGTGGTGCGGCTCGACGCCCATGTGGGCCGGGGTGAAGCAGAAGGTGACGGTGGTGTCGAACGGCGCCAGCGCGTCCATCATACGGTCGAACCACTCGACGGCGCCCGGGCGGAACGAGTCGGCCCAGCTAAGCCCCGTGCGCAGCCGCCGCGTACCCAGCCGCTTCATCCAGCCGACCGCGTCGTCGAGCCGCGGGTCCTGGAAGTGGAACCACTGCATCAGCCCCATCTCGCCCGCGATCTTTGCGTAATCGTCGAGCGCGGGCTTGGGCGTGCCGTCCTCTCGGATGAGTCCCATGTAGAAATGGCGATAATAGCTCGATCCCTCCGCCTCGCGGTGCCGCGTCTCCGCGCCCCATGCCATCGGCAGATCGAACAGCGAGTACCAAAAGACGCGCGGCACGCGGCGAAGCAGCAGTTCGGCGGTGCGCTTGAGGCCGAATACCTGCACCTCCTCCGCGCCGAAGCTGCCGACGCCGACCTCCGTCACCCAGATCGGCAGCCGCGTCACCGCCTCGATCTCCGCGATCTTGTCGGGCCAGGCGTGGATCGGCCACAGGTTCCAGTCGAGCGGGAAACCATGGACCGCGACCACGTCGACATGATCGAGCGCGCCATGCTCCTCCAGCCGCCGTATCCAGACGGGATCGATCGGCGACATGCCGCCCAGCACCCGCGGGATCGCCGGATTGGCATCCCGGATCGCCTGCCCCGCCAGCCGGACCATGTGCGAGAAAAGCGACCAGTCGGGATCCTGTCCGATGTCCCAATGCGACTTGTTGTTGGGCTCGTTCCAGATCATCGCCGCTTCGATCAACGGCCGTCTCCTCTTGCGGGGTAAACCGCGGCCGGCCCCCGGTCGCCATAAGGCACCGGCGCGACGCGGCACCAATAGACCTCGTCCTCGGGATGCGATTCGATCGCGAAGCCCGCGGCGCGCAGCATCGCCTCGCTGCCGGCACGGTTGGGCGCCCACCAATTGGTCCAGTCGCCCGCGAACCGCCGTTCGATGAAATGCATCTTGGGGTAAGCAGGATCGTCGAAATACGCGGGCCGGTCATGGGTGCCGGGTTCGAAGAACGGGTGATCCTCCGGTGCCGCATGCGCGTCCTTCGACCCCTGCCGCATCGTCTGGAACAGCATCGCGCCGCCCGCCCCCTCCTCACTCACGGCGTGCTCGCGGATCAGGTCGAGCGCGAGGAGCGGATGGCGCAGGTGATAGAGCACGCCCATGAACACGACGACGTCGAACTTTTCGGCAAGCGCGCCGACGTCATAGACCGACAGCTTGGCGAACGCGACGTCGCCATAGCCCAATGCGTCGGTCGCGAGCCGCGCCTGCGCGAGATAGCGATCGTCCGAATCGATCCCGAGCACGCGCGCCGCGCCGCGCCGCTTCATCTCGACGCAGTAGAAGCCCGCGTTGCAGCCGATATCGAGGACCGACTTGCCGGTCAGGTCCGTGGGGATCGCGTCGGCGAAGCGCGCATATTTGAACGCAGGATAGTCGCCGAGGAAATGATCGGGTGCCGTCCGCAACCCGCCGCCCAGGTCGATATTGTGGAACCAGGGCGCCAGCGCATCGACGCGCTCGCGCAGGCTCTCGCCATCAGCCATTCAGCCCAGCCCCTCGTTCATCGACATCACGCGCGCGCCCCACTCGCCCGCCACGACGCGTGTGACCGACGCGGGGTCGATATCGAACCGGTGGATGTTGGCCAACCCCAAACCCAATGTGTCGCACACGCTCGCACGGATCAGGTCCGAATGGGTGACGAGCGCGATCGTCGCGCCGACCCGCTCCGCCGTCAGCCGCCGCATCAGCGCGACGATGCGCGCCTGCACCTCGGCCATGCTCTCGCCGCCCGGGCAGCGGGCGGTGGCGCGCTCGGCGTTCCAGGTCGCCCAGCGCGGATCGGTACGCAGTTGATCGAAGCCGACGCCCGTCCACTCGCCGACGTCGATCTCCAGCAGCGCGTCGTCGGTCTCGACGGGCACGCCGGTCGCGCGGCCGATCGCCCCGGCCGTCTCACAGGTGCGCTCCAGCGGGCTCGCGATAATCGCGTCGGGCGGCCGCACCGCCAGCCGGGCGCCGAGCGCGGCCGCCTGGGCGACTCCGGCGGCGCTCAGCGGCACGCCCGGCCGCCGACCCGACATCCGCACGTCGACGTCGGCGGTGACGGCGTGGCGGACGAGGAGGAAGGTCGTGGTCATGCGTCTCCCCTTGCCGGCGGTGTGGCGCCGTGATTGACACCGGCAGGAACAAAGATGAAGAAGCCGGGCTATCCGACTGCACAGAAGGCGCAACAGGGAGTAGCCGAACGCATGGCAAGCAACACCGAACGCGGTATCGGGTCAACCCCCAGGGCGTCGCGGGCGTGAGCGAGACCGTCCTCGTCACCGGCGGCGCAGGCTTCATCGGCCGGGCCGTCACGCAAGAACTGCTCCGCCGCGGCAACCGCGTTCGCGTGCTCGACAGCCTGATTGAGCAGGTCCACGGCCAGGTCGACGGATCGAAGATGCTGTCCCCCGACGCCGAGCTGATCCGCGGCGACGTGCGCGACAAGGACGCGGTGGCGCGGGCGCTGAACGGCGTCGACAGCGTCATCCACCTGGCGGCCGAGGTCGGCGTCGGCCAGTCGATGTATGAGGTGGAACGCTATACCTCCACCAACGACGTCGGCACGGCGGTCCTGTTCGAGAAGCTCATCGACCAGCCGGTGCGCCGCGTCGTCACCGCCTCGTCCATGTCGATCTATGGCGAGGGGCTGTACCGCGATGCCGACGGCGCGCTGGTGGAGGATGCGGACCGTCCCGGTCTGCGCGACGGACTGACGATATGGGACCCGGTCGACGCGCACGGCCGCCCACTGGTGCCGGTCGCGACGCCGGAGTGGAAGCGTCCCGCGCTCTCGTCGATCTATGCGCTCAACAAATATGTGCAGGAGCGCACGACGCACATCATGGCCGCGCCCTATGGCATGGAGGGCGTGTGCCTGCGGCTGTTCAACGTCTATGGCCCGGGCCAGGCGCTGTCGAACCCGTATACCGGCGTGCTGGCGATCTTCGCGTCGCGCTTCCTCAACGGGCAGAAGGCGATGATCTTCGAGGACGGCGAGCAGCGGCGCGACTTCGTCCACGTTTCCGACGTCGCCCGCGCGTTCGCGGACGCACTGGTGCTGCCGGGCGCGGCGGGGGGCACGTTCAACATCGGATCGGGGCACGACCGCTCGGTGACAGACGTGGCGCGCGAGCTTGCCCGCGCGATGGGGCGCAACGACCTGGAGCCCGAGATCGTCGGCAAGGCGCGGATCGGCGATATCCGCCACTGTTTCTGCGACACGACGCTCGCGGCCGAGAAACTGGGCTTCCGCGCAACGCAGGATTTCGGCGCCGGGCTGGCGGTGCTCGCCGACTGGGTGGCGGACCAGACCGCGACCGACAACGTCGCCGCCGCCCGCGCCGAACTGGAAAAGCGGGGGCTGGTCGCGTGAGGGGCGACAATCCAATCCTCCCCATGCAGTGCATGGGGAGGGAGACCAGCGCAGCTGGTGGAGGGGCGGCGCGCAGCGCCGGCTTCGCCGGCCCCTCCACCACCGGCTTCGCCGGCGGTCCCCCTCCCCCCGCTCCGCGCGGGGAGGATTGGCTGTGAACCCTGTCCTCGTCACCGGCGGCGCGGGGTTCATCGGCTCCAACCTCGCCGACCGGCTCGCGCGCGACGGGCATCGGGTGCGGGTGTATGACGCGCTCAGCCGGCCGGGCGTGGAGGCGAACCTTGCGTGGCTGCGGGCCAGCCATGGCGAGCAGGTCGAGTTCGTCCACGCCGACGTGCGCGATCATGACCGGCTGACCGCCGCGACTTCGGACGCGAAGGCGGTGTTCCATTTCGCCGCGCAGGTCGCGGTCACAACGTCGATGACGGACCCGGTCGACGACTTCCAGATCAACATCGGCGCCACCTTCGCGCTGCTGGAGGCGCTACGCCATAAGGGCGACGGCACGCCGCTGATCTTCGCCTCCACCAACAAGGTCTATGGCGACCTCGCCGACCTCGACTTCGCGCTGGAGAACGAGGCCTATGTCCCCGTCGACGCGGACGTGCGCGCGCACGGGATCGGCGAGGGCCGCAGCCTCGACTTCCACACGCCCTATGGCTGTTCCAAGGGCGCGGCGGACCAGTATGTGCTCGATTATGCGCGCAGTTTCGGCGTGCCGACGTGCGTCCTGCGGATGAGCTGCATCTACGGCCACCGCCAGATGGGGACGGAGGACCAGGGCTGGGTCGCGCATTTCCTGATCCGCGCGCTCGAAGGCAAGCCGATCACGCTGTACGGTGACGGGCATCAGGTGCGCGACATCCTCGACGTCTCCAACGCGGTCGACGCGTACGTGCGGGCCTGGGAGCGGATCGGCCAAGTGAAGGGCCGAGCGTTCAACCTGGGCGGCGGGCCCGCCAACGCCGTGTCGCTGCGCCAGTTGCTGGCGCACATGGGGCAGCTGATCGGCCGCGAGGTGGCGATCGAATCGTCGGACTGGCGCGCGGGCGACCAGCGTTACTTCGTCGCCGACACGCGCGCGGCGCAGGCGGCGCTCGATCTGGGCCCCCGCGTCGACTGGCGCGAGGGCGTGGCGCGGCTGGCGGCGTGGCTGGCGAGCGAGCGGCGGCTGAACCTGTCCGTCGGCCAACCCCAGGGCGCGGTGGCGTGAAGCTGCTGATGACCGCCGACCGCGTGGGCGGCGTCTGGCAATATGCGACCGAACTGGCGGCCGCGCTCGCGCCGCTGGGCGTGGAGACGGTGGTGGCGGTGATGGGGCCAAGAGAGCCCGATCAGTTCCCCAACTCCGTTCAGGCTGAGCCTGTCGAAGCCCTGCCCTTTTCTTCGGCGAAGAAGGACAATCCCCTTCGACTGACTGCCTACGGCAGTCGCTCAGGACAGGCTTCGACAAGCTCAGGACGAACGGAAAGAGGGGACGCAATCGTCGGCGAAATGACGATCCTCGACACTCACCTCCCCCTCGACTGGCTCTGCGACGGCCCCGGTCCCGTCCGCGCCGCCGCCGCCGCGCTCGCCGCCCTTGCCCGAGACGTCGGCGCCGATCTCGTCCACCTGAACTCCCCCGCCCTCGCCGGTGCGACCCGCTGGCCGGTGCCGGTCGTGGCCGTGGAGCATGGGTCCGTCGCGCCCTGGTGGGAGGCTGCGCACCCGGGCGAGCCGCTGCCCGCGCCATTCGCCTGGCACGCGGCGATGGTTCGCGACGGCCTCCTCGCCGCCGACGCCGCGATCGTGCCCAGCGCGAGCTACGCCACCGCCGTGCAGCGCCGCTACCATCTGCCCCGCTCGCCGGTCGCTATCCACAACGGGCGCACGCCCTCTCTCCTCCCCACCGCCGCCCCCGCGCGATACGCCCTCACCGCCGGCCGGCTGTGGGACCGCGTCAAGCGCACTTCGTTGCTCGATCGGGTCGCGGCGCTCACGCCGATCCGCGCCGCCGGGCCGCTGACGGGGCCGCATGGCGAGACGGTCGTGTGCGAGCACCTGCGTCACCTCGGCACCCTCTCCACATCCGCCCTCGCCGCAGCGCTCGCAGCCCGGCCGGTGTTCGTCTCCGCCGCGAGCTTCGAGCCGTTCGGCCTCGCGGTGCTGGAGGCGGCGCAGGCGGGCTGCCCGCTCGTCCTGTCCGACATCGCGACCTTCCGCGAGCTGTGGGACGGCGCCGCGCTGTTCGTGACGAGCGAGGACCCGGCCGACTGGGCCGCAGCGATCGACCGCGCTCGGGCCGACCGCGAGACGCTGGGCGAGGCCGCCCAAGCCCGCGCCGCCCGCTATACGCCCGAGGCGACCGCGGCGGCGATGATGGCGGTCTATGACCAGATCCTCCGCCGGCCCCTCCTATCCTCCCCCGCCAGGGAGCGCGAGGTTGGAGGGGGCGGAGCCCCGACACCACGGGACAGGACTCCTCCCCCTCCACCGCCTTCGGCGGTCCCCCTCCCCCTGGCGGGGGAGGATCGCGAGATCGGCCGCCTTGACCGGGTTCGCGTCGCATGAGGATCGCCTATCTCACCCACAGCCTCGCAAGCTGCTGGAACCACGGCAACGCGCACTTCCTGCGCGGCGTGCTGCGCGAGCTGATCGCGCGCGGCCATGACGTGCGCGCGCTCGAACCGGCGGGCAACTGGAGCCTTACCAACCTGATCGCGGACGCCGGCGACGCGGGGCTCGACGCCTACCGCGCCGCCTATCCCGAGCTGTCGTCCACCGCCTTCGCGCCCGACACGCAGGTCGACGAGCTGGTCGGTGACGCCGATCTCGTGATCGTCCACGAATGGAACGAGCCGGCGCTGGTCGCCGCCATCGGCGCGGCCCGCAAGGCGGGCGGGCGGTTCACCCTGCTGTTCCACGACACCCACCACCGCGCCGTCAGCGATCCGGACGCGATCCGCGCGTTCGACCTGTCGGGCTATGACGGCGTGCTCGCGTTCGGCGAGACGCTGAGCGAGGTGTACCGCCGCTGGGGCTGGGGCGACCGCGTGTGGACGTGGCACGAGGCCGCCGACACGCGGCTGTTCCACCCGCCCGAGCAGGAAGGCCCGCGCGACGGCCTCGTCTGGATCGGCAACTGGGGCGACGGCGAACGCACCGCCGAGCTGGAGAGCTTCCTGTTCGCGCCCGCCCGCGCCGCCGGCTTGGGCCTCGACATCTACGGCGTCCGCTATCCCGACGAAGCGCGGGCGACGCTAGCGCGTTACGGCGCGCGCTATCACGGCTGGGCGCCCAACGCGCGGGCGCCCGGCATCTTCGCGCAGGCCCTGGCGACCGTCCACGTACCGCGCCGCTATTACACCACCATCCTGCCCGGCATCCCCACGATCCGCGTGTTCGAGGCGCTCGCCTGCGGCCTGCCCCTCGTGTCGGCACCGTGGAGCGACAGCGAAGGCCTGTTTCGCGGCGGCGAGGATTTCCTGATGGTAGCGGACGGCGCTGCGATGACGAAGGCGCTCGCCAGGCTGCGCGACGACCCTGCCGAGCGCGCGGCGCTCGCGGCCTCGGGACTGGAGACGATCCGCGCCCGCCACACCTGCGCGCATCGGGTGGACGAGTTGCTGGGGATCGTCGCCAGGCTCCGTAGCGACCCACCCTCCCCCGTTCAGGCTGAGCTTGTCGAAGCCCTGCCCTTCTTCGCGCAGAAGAAGGACAGCCCTTCGACAAGCTCAGGGCGGACGGAAGAAGGTGGAGTGCTTATCGAACAAGGACCCTTGAAGTGAAGATCGCCTTCTACGGCTCCAGCCTCGTCTCGTCCTACTGGAACGGCGCGGCGACCTATTACCGCGGCATCCTGTCGGCGCTCGCCACCCATGGCCACGAGATCACCTTCTATGAGCCCGACGCGTTCGACCGGCAGCAGCATCGCGACATCGATCCGCCCGCCTATGCGCGATCGGTGGTGTGGTCCGCGACCGACGAAGGCCTGCGCTCGGTGCTGGCCGAGGCGGGTGCGGCGGATGTCGTCGTCAAGGCGTCGGGCGTCGGCGTGTACGACCGCGAGCTGCTGGAGGGCATCCTCGACGCGGGCCACGCCCACGCGCTCAAGATCTTCTGGGACGTCGACGCCGCCGCGACGCTGGACGAGATGCGCGCCGATCCCGGCCACCCGGTGCTTGGCGCGCTGGACGAACTCGATCTGGTGCTGACCTATGGCGGCGGCCCGCCGGTGATCGACGCCTACGAGGGGTTCGGCGCGAAGGAGTGCGTGCCCGTCTACAACGCGCTCGATCCCGCGACCCATCATCCGGTGCCGCGCGACGAGCGGTTCGCGTGCGACCTCGCCTTCCTCGGCAACCGCCTGCCCGATCGCGAGGCGCGCGTGGAGGAGTTCTTCCTCCGCCCCGCGGCGATGCTGCCGGCGCAGAGCTTCCTGATCGGAGGCAACGGCTGGCAGGACAAGGCGATGCCCGCCAACGTCCGCCACCGTGGCCACGTCTACACCGCCGAGCACAACGCGTTCAACTGCACACCCCGCGCGGTGCTGAACGTGGCGCGCGACTCGATGGCGAGCATCGGTTTCTCCCCCGCCACCCGCGTGTTCGAGGCCGCGGGCGCAGCAGCGTGCCTGATCACCGACGCGTGGGAGGGGATCGAGCAGTTCCTGATCCCCGACACCGAGGTGTTGGTGGCCCGCGACGGGCAGGACGTGGCCGAGCATCTGGCGGCGCTCACCCCGGAGCGGGCGAAAGCGATCGGCGAGGCGGCGCTGGCGCGCGTGCTGGCCGAGCACACCTATGCGTTGCGCGCGCGGCAGGTCGACGCGCTGCTGCGCGAGCGGGTGGCGCGGATGCGGGGAGCGTGATGGCGGTGGGACAAGAGAAGGCAGGGCTTCGACAAGCTCAGCCTGAACGGGGTTGGGGCAAAGATAGCCTCACCCAAGAACCGTCTAGGCTGAGCTTGTCGAAGCCCTGCCCTTCTCCTTCCACTCCTCGCCCATGAAACTCGTCGTCCTCGGCCTGTCGCTGTCGTCCTCCTGGGGCAACGGGCATGCGACCACCTATCGCGCGCTGCTCAAGGCGTTCGCCGCCCGCGGCCACGACATCCTGTTCCTCGAACGCGACGTGCCCTGGTACGCAGGGCAGCGCGACCTGGCGGACCCCGATTACTGTCGCCTCGCCTTCTACCGCGACCTCGACGATCTGGCCGGCTGGGCGCCCGAGGTGGCGCGCGCCGACGCGGTGATAGTCGGGTCGTACGTGCCCGACGGCGTCGCGGTGGGCGAGTGGGTGCAGGCGACCGCGACAGGCACCACCGGCTTCTACGACATCGACACGCCCGTCACGCTCGCCAAGCTGGCGCGCGGCGACCTCGAATATCTCTCGCCCGCGCTGATCCCCGGCTACGACGTGTACCTGTCGTTCACCGGCGGGCCGACGCTGCGCCGGATCGAGGCCGAATACGGCTCGGCGGCGGCGCGCGCGCTCTACTGTTCGGTCGATCCCGCCGCCTACCAGCCGACCGGCGAGCCCAAGCGGTGGGACCTGTCGTACCTCGGCACCTATTCCCCCGATCGCCAGCCGGTGCTCGAACGGCTGCTGATCGAGCCCGCGCGCCGGTCGCCCGACAGGCGCTTCGTCGTCGCCGGGCCGCAATATCCGGCCGAGATCGACTGGCCCGCCAACGTCGAGCGGATCGAGCATCTGCCGCCGTCGGACCACGCCGCCTTCTACTCCGCGTCGCGTTGGACGCTGAACGTGACGCGGGCGGACATGGTGGCGGCGGGATGGTCGCCGTCGGTGCGGCTGTTCGAGGCCGCCGCCTGCGCGACGCCGATCGTGTCGGACCGGTGGGACGGGCTGGCCGAGCTGCTGGTGCCAGATCGCGAGATCGTGCTGGCCGGCAACGGAGAAGGCGGCGCGGACGACGTGCTCGCGGCCCTGGATCGTCCAGACGCCGCCGCGATCGGGCTTGCCGGACAGGCGCGGGTGCTGGCGCAGCACACCGCCGCGCACCGGGCTCGGGAGCTGGAGGATCACCTGCTCGAAGCCGCCCGGCGCGCGGCGCTCGTCACCGCTGGCCGGGCAAGGTAGGAAGCGCCATGATCCTGCTTCCGCTCCTGATCCTCGCCGCCGCCCAGCGCGCCGACCACTCGACCGACCGGCTGCCACCCGCCGACCCGCTGCCGCTATCGTCGGACGGCGCCGCGGCGGAGGTGCTGGCGACGGTGCAGCGCATGCTGGCGGGGCTGGCCGCGCGCGATCCGGCGGCGATCCTCGCCGACGTGCGTGCCGACGGTGGCGCCACCGCCGTGACGGCGGACGGCGTTCACCATTATGGGTGGGCGGAGTTCGCCGCCCGCATCAAGCCCGGCTCGCAACGCTATGAGGAGCGATTGTCCGATCCGGCCGTCGAGGTGGACGACAATATCGCGATGGTCTGGAGCCCGTATCAGTTCCGGATCGACGGTCGCGTCGATCATTGCGGCACCGACCACTTCGACCTGGTGCGCGAGGGCGGCCGGTGGCGGGTGCTTAACGTCACCTGGACGCAGCGGACGGATTGCGAGCCGCCTTCGTCATCCCGGCCCTGAGCCGGGATCCCGCTTCTTGAACGGACGATCGACGTAGAAGCGGGACCCCGGATCAAGTCCGGTGTGACACTACGATCAGACCGTGAAGCTCTCCCCGCACCCGCAGGCGCCCTTGGCGTTGGGGTTGGCGAACACGAAGCCGGCGGTGAAATCGTCCTCCACCCAATCCATCGTGCTGCCGATCAGGTAGAGGATCGACCCGCCGTCGACGAACAGCGTGCCGCCCGGCGTCTCGATCCGCTCGTCAAACGGCTTGGCGTCGGGGACGTAGTCGACTGAATAAGCCAGCCCCGAACAGCCCCGCCGCGGCGTCGAGAGCTTCACGCCGACCGACCCCTCGGGCGCGCGCGCCATCAACGACGCGATCCGCGCCTCGGCGGATGCGGTCAGGTGGAGCGCCGCTGGGCGGGGTCGTGCAATCGTCGCCATCAGTTCAATCCGTTCGCTTCGAGCGAAGTCGAGAAGCCAGTACGCGGATACCGTTTCTCGACTTCGCTCGAAACGAACGGCAATCCCTTAAGTCGATCAAAGTACCACTTTGACCGACGATCACAGCATTCCCAGTTCAAGCCGGGCCTCGTCGCTCATCTTGGCGGGATCCCACGGCGGGTCCCAGACGAGGTTGACCTCGGCGGCGCGCACGCCCGGCACCGCGCTCACGCGCAGTTCGACCTCGGCGGGCATCGACTCCGCGACCGGGCAGTTCGGCGTCGTCAGGGTCATCGTCACCGCGACATCGCCGTCGCCGGTCACGTCGACGCCATAGATCAGGCCGAGCTCGTAGATGTTGACCGGGATCTCGGGGTCGAAGATCTCCTTCAGCGCGCCGACGACGGCCTCGTACAGCTCGCCCCCCGGCTCGCCCGCGCCCGCCGCCACCGGCTGCTGCGCGAGGAAGCCCGTCAGGTAATCGCGCTTGCGGCCGAACGTGTCGGCCATGCTCTCGGCGGACGCGCCCTCCACGCGCGCCTTGGGGGGCGGCGTCACGCTCTCCACTTCCTCGACCCGGAACGGCTCGCTCATCCGCCAGTCCTCATCCGAAAATCTTCCTTACCCGCTCGAGTCCCCGCACCAGCGCGTCCACGTCGGCCGGGCCATTGTACACGCCGAAGCTCGCCCGCGCAGTCGCCTCGACGCCCAACGCCTGCATCAGCGGCTGCGCGCAATGATGGCCGGCGCGGATCGCGACCTGCGCCTCGTCCAAGATGGTGCCGACGTCGTGCGGATGCACCCCCTCGACCTCGAACGAGACGATGCCAGCCGAGTCCGGCGGCCCCAGCAGCCGCACCGAGTTGAGCCCCGACAGCGCCTCGCGGGTGGCGCGGACCAGCGCGGTCTCGTGCGCGTGGATGCGGTCGAGGCCTATGTTCTCGACATAGTCGATCGCGGCATGAAGCCCGAGCGCGCCGACGATGTGCGGCGTCCCCGCCTCGAACCGGCCCGGCGGCGCGGCATAGGTCGTGCGCTCGAAGGTGACGCGGTCGATCATCGACCCGCCGCCTTGGTAGGGCGGCATCTTCGCCAGCAGTTCCGCGCGGCCCCACAGCACGCCGATGCCGGTCGGGCCGTAGAGCTTGTGGCCCGAGAAGACGTAGAAGTCGCAGCCGATCGCGGCGACGTCGACCGCCATGCGCGGCACCGCCTGGCACCCGTCGATCAGGATCGTCGCGCCGACCGCATGCGCCAGCTCCGAGGCGCGCCTGGCGTCCAGCACCGAGCCGAGCACGTTGGAGACGTGCGACAATGCGACTATCTTGTGCGCGGGGGTGATCATCGCCGCCATCGCGTCGAGGTCGATACGTCCGTCGTGGGTCAGCGGAACGACGTCGATCGCGGCGCCCCCCCGCTCCGCGGCCATCTGCCATGGCACGATGTTGCTGTGGTGCTCCAGCATCGACAACAGGATGCGGTCACCGGCCTTGAGCTGCGTCGCCGCCCAGCATTGCGCGACGAGATTGATGCCCTCGGTCGCGCCGCGCACGAACACGCACTCGTCAGGACGGCCACCGATGAACCGCGCGACGGCACCCCGCGCCGCCTCATAGGCGACCGTCATGTCGGCGGAGCGCTGGTACACGCCGCGGTGGACGGTGGCGTAGGTCTCGCCATAGCCGCGCGTGATCGCATCGATGACGGGCCACGGCTTCTGCGAGGTGGCGGCGGTGTCGAGGTACGACCAGCCGGAGGGGATGGCGGGGAAGTCGGCGAGCAGGTCGAGCGCGTCTTCTCGATCCTCCCCGAGCTTGCTCGGGGAGGGGGACCGTTCGCCTTCTTCAGGCGAATGGTGGAGGGGCGGCGGGCGACGACTGCCGTCTAAGACGGCCCCTCCACCACTCGCTTCGCGAGCGGTCCCCCTCCCCGAGACGAGCTCGGGGAGGATTGAGATGCCTTCGCTCACAACGCGTTCTCCAGCCAGGCGTCGGCGTCCGCCGTGAATGCGTCGCGTACGGCCTCATCCCCGATCCGACCCAGCGCATCCGCCACGAACGCATGCGTCAGCAGCGCCTGCGCGCGCGGTTTCGGGATGCCGCGCGACTCCATGTAGAACAGCGCGCGCGCGTCGAGTTCGCCCACCGTCGCGCCGTGCGCGCATTTCACGTCGTCGGCGAAGATCTCGAGCTCGGGCTTGAGGTTCACCGTCGCGGTGCGCTTGAGCAGCAGCCCGCGCAGCGACTGCTCGCCATCGGTCTTCTGCGCATGGCGCGCGACCTCGACCGCGGCGGCAAGGCTGGCGGTGGAGCGGTCCGCCGCCACCGCGCGCCAGAGCTGGTGCGACTGGCCGCCCGGCGCGGCATGATGCACGCGGATCGCGCACTCCTGCTTCTGCTCGCCCGCGATCAGCAACGCGCCGCCGATCTCGGCATAGCCGCCCTCGCCCACGCGGACGTGTCCGTCGATGCGGGTGCCGGCCTGACCCGCACCAAGGAACGTCGTCACCAGCCTGGCACCAGCACCAATCACCGCCTCGTCGCGCAGGCTCGTGAAGCCCGCCGACTGGATCAGCCGGACGGCGCGCATCAGCCGCGCCGAGCGGCCGAGCGTGACCCGGGTCGCACGGTTCTGCCAGCCTGCGCCGACAAAGGTCTCCACCACCTGGCCGACCGCGTCATCGGCAAGGATGATCTCGGCGGGCAGGTGGTTCTCAGCGCCGGTGGCGACGTGGACGACCTGCACCGGATCGGCGACGGCGTTCCGGTCGAGCCGCAGCGACCAGCCGGTGCCGGCGGCATGCTTGCCGAGCGCGTGGTCACCCGCCGCGAGATCGGCCAGCGTCACCGGGCCGAGCGTCGAGCGCGACTCGTCCAGCACGCCGTCGACGAACAGCAGGCGGGCGCCCGGAAGATCAAGGAAATCATGCTCCGGCGCCGCCACCGGCGCGAGCGCGGCGGCGGCGGCAAGCCCGCCGAGATCGGCCCACCGCCACGCCTCGGCGCGGGTGGAGGGGAGGTCGAGGAGAGTGCTCACGCGTCATCCTCCCCCGAGCAGAGAGAGGGGGACCCGCGCAGCGGGTGGAGGGGGGTGAGCGCCGGACGGCCAGAAGACGGCCGCCCCCTCCACCAGCTTCGCTGGTCCCCCGCCCCCGGAGCCATGCTCCGGGGGCGGATGAGAAAGGGGCTCACGCGCTCACCTGCGCATAGCCTTCGCGCTCCAGCTGCAGCGCCAGTTCCGGGCCGCCGGTGCGCGTGATGCGGCCCGCCTCCAGCACGTGCACCACGTCCGGCCGCACGTAATCGAGCAGGCGCTGGTAATGGGTGATGAGGATCACCGCCTTGTCGGGCCCCCCCGCCTTCTGGCGCATGATGCGGTTGATGCCGTCACCCACGATGCGCAGCGCGTCGATGTCGAGGCCGCTGTCCGTCTCGTCGAGGATCGCGAGGCGGGGGTTGGTGATCCCCATCTGCACCATCTCGTTGCGCTTCTTCTCGCCGCCGGAGAAGCCGACGTTGACCGGGCGCTTGAGCATCTCGGCGTCCATTTCCAGCGCAGCGGCCTGCGCGCGGGCGAGCTTCAGGAACTCGGCGCCCGACAGCGGCTTCTCGTCCCGGCTGCCACGCTGCGCGTTGAGCGCCTCGCGCAGGAACTGGACGTTGGAGACGCCGGGGATCTCGACCGGATACTGGAAGCCGAGGAACAGGCCGGCGGCGGCGCGCTCGTGAGGGGCGAGGGAGAGGAGGTCGATCCAACCTTCTCCTTCTTCGTCACCCCGGACTTGATCCGGGGTCCCGCTACCTTGCGCGCCGTCGGAAGAAGAAGCGGGACCCCGGGTCAAGCCCGGGGTGACGGGTGTGGGGCTGAAGCGCACGCTCCCCCCCGTCACCTCATACCCCGGCCGCCCACCGAGCACATAGCCGAGCGTCGACTTGCCCGCGCCATTCGGCCCCATGATCGCATGGATTTCACCCGCGTTGACGGTAAGGGACAAGCCCTTGAGGATTTCCTTGCCGTCGATTTCGGCGTGGAGGTTTTCAATCTTCAGCATTACGCTCTCGAATTTGATGGAGCGCCTGAGCTCTTTCCTGCTCAGCCGCATCAATTAACTTCTTCTGTCGAACAATCGCTATTCGCGCCTCCGCGAATGCGATGTCGCGTTCAAGGCGATCGCCGATAAACTCGTTCTTTATCCAACGGTTGATAGGAACAAACGGCAGTTGAGCTTTGGGATGATTTGCTAGGAATCGCTCAACGTAATCAGCAACCCTCTTTCTCAGGAATGTGTCTCGTTCACGCTCTTTCTTAAGACGAGCGAACTTAGCCCTGATTTCCTCGAGATCACCTAGCTCCTTGACTGCACGAACGTGCAAATTTTGAGGTTTGAAATCATAGATCCGGGCAGCTTCTTCGACAGCAGCAGTCACAGCGACACCGTCTGCGAGAAGGCCCTCGAGATCAGCTAACGCATCGGCAATGCGCTGCTCGACCCCGCTCATCCCACGCTCCCCTCCAGCGAAATCCCCAACAGCTTCTGCGCCTCGACAGCGAACTCCATGGGCAGTTGCTGCAGCACCTCGCGCGCGAAGCCGTTGACGATCAGCGCCACCGCCGCTTCCGCGTCCAGCCCGCGCGACATGGCGTAGAACAACTGGTCCTCGCTGATCTTGCTCGTCGTCGCTTCGTGCTCGATTTGCGCGCTCGGGTTACGCACCTCGATGTACGGGATCGTGTGCGCGCCGCATTGGTCGCCGAGCAGCAGGCTGTCGCACTGGGTGAAGTTGCGCACGTTCTCCGCCGTCGGGCCGACGCGCACCAGACCGCGATAGGTGTTGTCCGACCGCCCCGCGCTGATCCCCTTCGACACGATCGTGGACTTCGTGTTCTTGCCCAGGTGGATCATCTTGGTGCCGGTGTCCGCCTGCTGGCGGTTGTTCGTCACCGCCACCGAATAGAACTCGCCGACCGAGCCGTCGCCCGCCAGCACGCAGCTCGGATATTTCCAGGTGATCGCCGAACCGGTCTCGACCTGCGTCCACGACACCTTGCTGTTCTTGCCTTGGCACAGCGCGCGCTTGGTGACGAAATTGTAGATGCCGCCGACGCCGTTCTCGTCGCCCGGATACCAGTTCTGCACGGTCGAATATTTGATCTCGGCATCGTCCATCACGACCAGCTCGACCACCGCGGCGTGAAGCTGGTTCTCGTCGCGCATCGGCGCGGTGCAGCCTTCGAGATAACTGACGTACGAACCCTTGTCGGCGACGACCAGCGTGCGCTCGAACTGGCCGGTGTTCTCGGCGTTGATCCGGAAGTAAGTGCTCAGCTCCATCGGGCAACGCACGCCCTCGGGAATGTAGACGAACGTCCCGTCCGAGAAGACCGCGCTGTTGAGCGTCGCGAAGTAATTGTCGTGCTGCGGCACCACCTTGCCCAGCCACTTGCGGACGAGATCGGGATATTCCTTGATCGCTTCGCTGATCGACCGGAAGATGACGCCGGCGGCCTCCAGCTCCTTGCGAAAGGTGGTCGCGACCGACACGCTGTCGAACACCGCGTCCACCGCCACGCGGCGCTTGGGGTTGCCGTCCGCATCGAGGTCCTCGACACCGGCCAGCATCTTCTGCTCGCCGATCGGGATGCCGAGCTTCTCGTACACGCGCAGGATCTCGGGATCGACCTCGTCCAGGCTGCCGAGCTTGGGCTTCGGCTTGGGCTCGGCGTAGTAATAGGCGTCCTGATAGTCGATCGGCGGCACGTTCATCTTCGACCAGTCAGGCGCCGCCATCGTGAGCCACTTCGCATACGCCTTCAGCCGCCAGTCGAGCATCCACTGTGGCTCGCCCTTCTTGGCGGAGATGTAGCGAACCGTGTCCTCGCTCAGCCCCTTGGGCGCGAAGTCCTGTTCGATGTCGGAGTGGAAACCCCACTCGTACGTCTTGGCGACGGCCGCATAGGCTTCAGCGTTCTTGGTGGCCATGATCTAAACCTGAACCTCTAAAACCGTTCGCCCTGCGCTTGTCGAAGGGCGTGCCGCAGGTGCTTCGACAAGCTCAGCACGAACGGTGGAAAGCTGGGCGAGACTCACGCCCGCCAGCGCCCCGCGCACCGCCTCGTTCACCACGCCCCAATGCGGCTTGACCGAGCAATGGTGATCGAGCGCGCAGTCGTGCGTCTGCGTGTCGACGCAGGTGGTGAGCGCGATCCGACCCTCCACCGCCTCGATGATGTCGGCGAGGCTGATCGCGCCCGCCGGTCGCGCGAGCACGAAACCGCCGCCGGTGCCGCGGGTCGATTCGATCAGGCCGGCGGCGGCAAGGCGGCTGACCAGCTTCTGCGCGGTGGGCAGCGGCACACGCGTTTCCTCGGCCAGCCGCGTCGCGTTCAGGCGCGCGTCGAGGCCGTGGCGCGCGGCGGCGCACATCATCACGATCGCATAATCGGCAAGGCTGGAAAGGCGCATTGTTGCGAAGCGTTCTCAAATCGGACCGATCTGATCCGATTGCGAGATGGTGCGACGCGGCGCGTCGATCAACCGCTATCTTTGCGAACGTCTCGCAAGGCGTCATGGGTTGCCGCGCCGCTTTGACCGCGCTCGGCACCGCTGCCATGTCGAGCGCATGATCTATCGTGCGATCCGCCCCGCGCTGTTCCTGCTCGATCCGGAGCGGGCGCATGGCGTCGCGTTGCGCTCGCTCGCGCTCCGGCCTGCGCGTGCGGCTGCGCCGCGTCCCCGGCTGGCGACGAAGCTCGGGGAACTGTCCTTCGCCAACCCGATCGGCATCGCGGCGGGGCTCGACAAGGACGGGCGCGCGATCGACGGGTTGTTCGGGATCGGCGCGGGCGCGGTGGAGATCGGCACGCTGACGCCGCTGCCCCAGCCGGGCAACCCGAAGCCGCGGATGTTCCGGCTGGTCGCCGACGGCGCGCTCATCAACCGGCTGGGCTTCAACAACGGCGGGCTGGAGGCGGGGCTGGCGCGCGCCCGATCGGCGAGGCGGGCCGGCCGGCCCGCGCTCAAGACGGGGCCCGCGCTCAGGACGGGCGTGCTGGGCATCAACGTCGGCGCCAACAAGGATTCGGCCGATCGGATCGCCGACTATGCCTATGGCGTCGCCGCCGCGGCGCAGGTGGCCGATTACGTGACGATCAACATCAGCTCGCCCAACACGCCGGGGCTGCGCGACCTGCAGCATGGGGACGCGCTGCGCGACCTGCTCGCGGTGTGCGACGGTGCGCGGATGGCGGGCGGCCGCACGCCGCTGTGGCTGAAGGTCGCGCCCGACCTCGACCCCGCGGCGATCGACGCGATCGCGCGGGCGGCGATTGCGGGCGGGGTGGACGCGCTGGTGGTCGGCAACACCACCGTCTCGCGCCCGGCGGCGCTCCGGTCGGCGCATGCCGGGCAGACCGGCGGGCTGTCGGGCGCGCCGCTTGGCGCCGCCGCCCGCGCCACGCTGGCGGCGTTCCGGGACGCGACCGGGGGCAGGCTGCCGCTGGTGGCGGTGGGCGGGATCGGCAGCGCGGCGGAGGCCTATGCGCGCATCCGGGCGGGGGCGAGCCTGGTCCAGCTCTACACCGCGCTGGTGTACGAGGGCCCGGGGCTGGTGGCGCGGATGCTGACGGGGCTGGATGCGCTGCTGGCGCGGGACGGGTTTGCGGGCGTGGCGGAGGCGGTGGGGGTAGACATGTAAGTACCGACAGTTCTTTTCCCGTTCATGCTGAGCCTGTCGAAGCACTGTCCTTCTTCTTAAGAAAGGACAGCCCTTCGACAAGCTCAGGGTAAACGGAAGAAGTGAGACAACCCTAAGCCTCGCGGCTTGCACCGCCGCCCGGCGCCGCTACGCTGCGGCGCGATGAGAACCCTCCTCACGCTCGCCGCCGCTCTCGCCCTGCCCGCCGCCGTCGCCGCGCGGCCGGCTCCCGCACCGGCCACCGGCATGGTCAGCGCGTCGGACCCGCGTGCGGCGGCGGCGGGCGTCGAGATGCTGCGCGCCGGCGGCACCGCCACGGACGCGGCGATCGCGACGATGCTGGCGCTCAACGTCGTCGAGCCGCAGAACAGCGGCATCGGCGGCGGCCTGTTCTGGGTCGGCCACGACGGGCGCACCCACGCCTTCACCACGATCGACGGCCGCGAGACCGCCCCCAAGGCCGCCGACGGCCACTGGTTCTACGGCGACGACGGCCAGCCGATGGGTCATTTTCAGGCGGTGCCCGGCGGCCGCAGCGTCGGCATCCCCGGTGCGCTCCGCGCGATGGCGGCGGCGCATCGCAGCGGCGGTAAGCTGCCCTGGGCGACGCTGTTCGGCCCGGCGATCCGGCTGGCGGGCGATGGCTTCGCGATGACGCCGCGGCTGGTTAACGGGCTCAACAATTTCGGGACGCACGTCGATCCCTGGGCGCGCGCGCACTTCTTTGCAGGCGACGGCAAGGCGCTGCCCGTCGGCACCGTCCTCAAGAACCCGGACCAGGCAGCCTTCCTGCGCGAGATCGCGACCGGGGGCGCCGAACGCTTCTACGCCGCGCCCGATGCCGCCCGGATCGTCGCGGCCGTCAACGGCGCCGCGCGCAACCCGTCGAAGATGACGGTCACCGACGTCACGAGTTATCGCGCGAAGCCGCGCCCGCCAGTGTGCGGGACGTACCGCGGCTATCGCATCTGCGGCATGGGCCCGCCCTCGTCGGGCGGCGTCGCGGTGCTGCAGATACTGGGCCAGCTCCAGCGGTTCGACATGACGGGGCTGGGCAAGGACTCGCCCACCGCCTGGCACCTGTTCGCCGAATCGGAGCGGCTGGCCTATGCGGATCGCGACCGGTATCTGGGCGATCCGGATTTCGTATCGGTGCCGGTGAAAGCCCTGATCGACCCTGTGTACATCGCCGGCCGCTCGGCGCTGATCGCGCCCGACGGCACGATGGCGACCGTCACCGCCGGCGCGCCCGCCGGCGCCCCGCCGCGCAAGACCGTGCCGACCAGCGAAGTTCCCGGCACTACCGACGTCGCGGCGGTCGACGCGGCCGGCGACGTCGTCGAGGTGACGACCACGATCGAGGGCTATTTCGGCTCCGGGCTGTCGGTCGGCGGGACGATGCTGAATAACCAGCTGACCGATTTCGACTTCGCGCCAGCGAAGGACGGCTACCTCGTCGCCAACCGGGTGGAGGGCGGCAAGCGGCCGCGCTCGTCGATGTCGCCGACGATCGTCTATGGCCCGGACGGCGCGGTGCGGCTGGCGGTGGGCGCGGCGGGCGGGTCGACGATCATTGCGCAGGTGGCGAAGGCGATCGTCGGGGTGATCGACTGGCATCTGTCCGCGCAGGACGCGATCGCGCTCGGGCTGCTCTACGCGCCGGGGCCGACCGCGACCGCGGAGAAGGGCACGCAACTCGACGCGATGGTACCCGCGCTCCAGGCGCTGGGCGAGCGGGTGCAGTCGGCGCCGCTGGGGCTGAAAGCCAATGCGATCGAGCGGGTCGGCGACACGTGGGTCGGCGCCGCCGATCCGCGCAGCGAGGGCGTCGCGATGGGGACGGACGGATCGGTGACGCAGATCGTCCGCACCGGCCAGCCCCGCCCGGCGGAGTAACCACTATTCCGTCACCCCGGGCTTGACCCGGGGTCCCGCTCTCTTCCACCTCGCAGGAAAGAAGAAGCGGGACCCCGGCTCAAGGCCGGGGTGACGGCGGTTAACTCTGCACCCGCCGGTCATCGGATAAGCAATGCGCAAGCTCGAACGTTTCCCCAATCTCGTCGCGATGTTCTTCGCGCGCGCCCGGACCGGCGACGATGCGCCGTTCCTGTGGCGCAAGACGGATGGCTCTTGGGCCGCGATCTCCTGGGCCGACGCGGCGCGTCAGGTCGCGAGCCTCGCGGCGGGCTTGCGCGCGATCGGGCTCGTCCCCGGTGACCGGGTGATGCTGGTCTCAGAGAACCGCCCCGAATGGTGCCTGTCCGATCTCGCGATCATGGCGGCGGGCTGCGTGACGGTGCCGACCTATGTCACCAACACGACGCGCGACCACGGCCATATCATCGAGAACTCGGGCGCTCGCGCCGTCATCGTCTCGACGGACAAGCTCGCGCGGGCGCTGATGCCAGCGGTCCTGCGCGCCGACGCCATGCGGCTGGTGATCGGCATCGATGCGATGCGCGCGGGCGCCGCCGCCGCCGCGTCCGGCGTCGTCTTCCATGACTGGCATGCGCTCGTCGCCGCCCATCCCGCCGACCCGGCGGACGCGGAAGCGGCGGCGACCTTCGCGCGCGAGGACCTCGCCTGCATCATCTACACCAGCGGCACCGGCAGCTCCCCGCGCGGCGTGCGCCAGCATCACGGCGCGATCCTCCACAACGTCGCGGGCACCAGCGCGGCGATCGCGCAGGACATCGGCTGGGGCAGCGGGGACAAGGGGGAGGTGTTCCTGTCGTTCCTGCCGCTGTCGCACGCCTATGAGCATAGCGCGGGTCAGTTCCTGGCGATCGGCCTGGGCGCGCAGACCTATTACGCCGAAGGGCTGGAGAAACTGGCGAGCAACATCGAGGAGGCGCGCCCGACGATCATGGTCGTCGTTCCCCGCCTGTGCGAAGTGCTGCGCACGCGGATCGTCCAGGGCGTCCAGAAAAAGGGCGGGATCGGGGCCCGGCTGCTCGTCCGCGCGGCGGCGATCGAGGCGCGGCGTGACGACGGTCGCGTCCGCCTCGCCGATCGTCCCGCGTCGCTGGCGGTCGCCCTGCTGCTGCGGCCCCGGGTGCGCGCGCGGTTCGGCGGCCGGCTGAAGGCGATGATCTCGGGCGGCGCGCCGCTCGCCCCGGCGGTGGGGGACTTCTTCTCCGCGGTCGGGATGCTGGTGTTGCAGGGCTATGGCCAGACGGAGGCGGGACCGATCATCTCGTGCAACCGCCCGCGCGCCGGGATCGCGATGGAGACGGTCGGACCGCCGCTCGGGGAGATCGAGGTGCGGATCGCCGACGACGGCGAGATACTGGTGCGCGGTGAGAATGTGATGCACGGCTATTGGCGCAACGACGAGGAGAGCGCGCGCGTGCTCGTCGACCCCGTCCCGCAGGATGGCGCAGGCGCCTGGCTCCATACCGGCGACATTGGCGAGTTCGATCCGCGCGGCCGCATCCGCATCACCGACCGCAAGAAGGACCTGATCGTCAACGACAAGGGCGAGAACGTCGCGCCGCAGAAGGTGGAGGGGATACTGACGCTGCAGCCGGAGATCGGCCAGGCGATGATCGCTGGCGACCGGCGGCCCTATATGGTGGCGGTGATCGTGCCGGACGCGGAGTGGACCGCCGGGTGGCGCGCCGCGCATCCGGACGTAGGGACGGACGATCCGACGTATCGCGCCGGGCTGTCGGCGGCGATCGACCGGGTGAACCGCGACCTGTCCGCCGCCGAGAAAATCCGCCGCTTCATCCTGGCGGACGAGCCGTTCACCATCGAGAACGGCCAGATGACGCCTTCGCTAAAGATCAGGCGGCACGTGCTGCGCGAGGTGTATGGCGAGCGGCTGGACGGGTTGTACCGGGGGTGAGCAGCGCAAGCGGACTAACGGCTCACCGCTACAATGCCTTGCTCACCGCCACTGAATCTGTGCTGCTGCCCGCGCACGATCGCGCCCGGCTGGAACTCCCACGTTTCTCCGTCGGGCACCGGGCCGAGGATGCGATAGCCGTCACTCGGCAGCGACTCGGCCTCGACCGGACGCCACACATCCACTCCCTCGTCCAGAAGCCGCATATAGAGGCTGATGTGCTCGCCCATTCTCGTCCCCTGCTGCAAGCCCGCGCCGAACGACCTTGCTGGCAATGTCTGGTTTTGGGAAGAGCGGCGCAGTCCACCTAAGTCCGTTCTTGTGAAGGAAATCGGGCACCGGCAGGTGTACGATATCCTCCAAGGCAGGAAGCCG
>NZ_CAXSHM010000025.1:0-48049 GCF_964237335.1 uncultured Sphingomonas sp. | reverse complement strand
CCCGGGTCATTTCTCGATGAAAACTCCGGGTCAACTCTCAGTGCAAATCAACAGGTGGCGGACAGTTCGCGCCGGAACGCGGCCGTGCGCTCGTCCGCGAAGCGCCTCTCCGCCGCGGCGACCGCCACCCGCGCCTCGCGGCGCGCGGCGCGCAGCCGGAGCAGGTCGGCGGCGGTCGGCGCGCCAAGCCGGCGGCGCCCCTTCAAGACACCGCATCCGTCGCGTGTCCCCGCCCGACGGCACCGACCGGGCTGACCACGAGCAGCGCGAGGAGATGCGCCGTCAGCGCGGTCGCACCCTTCGATCGGGCGATCCCACCCCAGTCGTCCCAGCGATGGACGCGCTCGGCCAGCCAGCCGAACAGGTCGTCGCGGTCGCCCTCCATGAGGAAGGACGCCGACCAGGCGATGCGCCTCGTCGGCATCCGGTCAGTCGGATCGATGCTCGTGAGCGTGACCAGATGGGCGCGGCCGACGCGCTCGCGCGCGAACACGTGGAGCAGCGGCGTCATGCCACGCTCGAAGGCCCGCAGCGCGTCCTCGCGCACATTGTCCGCCGCGCCCCGACCGGCGTGGCGAACCGCCTCGACCACGCCGGACATCGGCAGATCGATCCACGCCGGCTCGCGGGTCGCCCGCAGCATCCCCGCGACGGCACGCCCCTCGTCGGTGATGTGCCCCACCACGGACCAGGCGTGCGCCGAGTGCGCGGTCAGACCGACCGAGCTCAGCCAGCACATGTAGAAGCGCCAGAACTCGTCGTCGCCGCCGAACAGGTCGCGCCTATCCTCCTGGGGACCGACCATCCCCATGTCGATCGAGGTCAGGACGCGCAGCATCCTCTCCTGCTGCTCCTTCACGAGGTGGCCGGACCTCATGCCGAGGCGCCCTTCCCAGAAGGCGGTGCGGACGTCGGGCCAGACGCCGCCCTCACCATCCTCCAGGCCGCCGGGGCCAGCGCGCATCCACCAGCCCCACGGCAGGTCGGGGGGGACGCGCTCGTATCGCCCGGCCGTCACGAACGACGCCTCGGATCGAGCGAGGCCGGTGGCAGCGGCGGCCCGACGCGCGCCGGCGCAAGCTCACCATCGGCGATCGCACGCAGCTGCGCCGCGAGGTTGCGCACCTCGCCGACGACATAGGCGTCGTCGCGGTACACCTGCGCGACGCCCAGGGCCGCACCACGCCGAGCATGGCCGGGATCGCCCGGCACCATGTCCGCGACGTGGTCGCAGGCGAAGCCGAACCACCAGGCGTGGCTATCCTCGACGCGGTAGCCGGTCGCCTCACCGATCGGGTGGTAGCCGACCAGGACGTGGCAGATGCGGCGCGCCTCGTAGCGCACGCGTCGCTCGGGGGAAGGACCGTCCTGGCACATCCTCGCGTAGGTGACGCCGCCGTGGACCTCGACGCCGAGGTCCGCCGGGATCGCATCGTCCTCGAAGCGGTAAAGCGGGTGGGACGAGGGCACGCCGACGTAGCCGCACAGCAAGCCGCGCCGGGTATCGCGCAGGATGATGCACTCGTAGCCCGTGGCGGCGTCGCGCCACGCCACCTTGTCGGCCTCGCCCAGCCACGGACCGTCGGCCTTCGGCCTCACCCCGGCGTCGAAGAAGATCTCCGCGGCCTCCAGCCGGACGCCGTGCGCGAGGTAATCCACGCCCGTCACCATGATGACTTCGTCGTCCCGGACCACCTCGCCGCCGGCCGCGCTGGGGATGCGCGCCAAGCTGTCGACGGCCGCGACCGGAACCACGGCCGTGCCAGGCTTCGCCCTCGCCGCGCCGCCGGACCTGCTCTTCATCCTGCTCGTGGACATGCTTCTCTCCTGAACGCTTTGATCGTTGCGGTTCGGGCGGGCGTCGGCCCGGATCAGACGTAGCGCTAGTGCCAGGTGACGGCTGGGCGATGGGCGCGAGCGTCTTCGGCCTTCCCTCGCCGGCGTAGACGTCGGCCGCCAGCCGCCACTCCCGCGCCTCGGCGTCCCAGCGGTGGCCGCGCGACTTCCGCCGACCCCCGACGCCGAAGGCGCCGCCGTCGGCGCGGAGGCGCCACGACGGCCCGCGCGCCGTGTCGACCATCTCCGCGAGCGCGGCCCGGCCCGACCGCCGGCCGTGCCCCATCAGCGCGATCACCGCGTCGACGTCGTCGACGGCGCGGTGCGCGCCGTGGAGGAGGCCGATCTGCCTGGGCAGCCAGCCGAGCGAGCGATCTCGAGCCCCGCCGCGCGCAAGCCTGATGGACAACGGGCACCCTGACGTCGCGGGATGGTCGCCCGCCGCGTGCAGGGAGCCGGACGTTTTCGCAGCGGGTGACCGGATCTCGCCGCACGACCCTTCCAGCCCGGTCCAGCCAGCGGGCGCTACCATGCGGCTTGGCACCAGCACCCAATAGACCACCGCCACCGCCACCAGCATAGCGGAGACGTCGCGCACGGCGACGCCGCCGAATGATACGACCGAAGAGGCCGGACCATCCTGCGATGCCTTGGCCAACCTCACGGGATTGAGCGCCGCGCCGCTTCCCTTGTTCCTCCACATGACGGTTCGTCCAGCGCTTCAACGGAGAAGAAGGGCGAAGCACGTAGGCGTTCGTCACCAAGAGTTACTTCTAATACATCAATAGGTGAACTGCAAGGATCATCGACATTTCGGGGTCCGGCAGCAGGAGCGAATTGGCTCAGTCCGCCTTCCGATACCTCGTGGTCGCGTCAATGCGATCGATCCTCGGCGTGAGATTGCGAGGACGATGGCGGAAGTCGTAGACCTCGCGGTCGAGCCACGCCGTCTCGGCCTCACGCTCGCCATCGGCTATCTCCCTGAGCCAGACCTTGCGTGCCGCGTTCCAGGCGTAGCCCCGTGCCTTCAGGACCTCCCTGCGCTCGTAGTGCGCGCCTTCCGCGCGGACGAGCCAGCCCACCCGGGAGGCGGCTGCTGCGACGTGGGAAAGGACCGTCGTGCCATCCGGAAGGTCATGGCGGAGCAGCTGGAGGAGCGCATCGACGTCGTCGCCGGCGCGATGCGCACGGTAGAACCAGCCGGTCTGGTCCAGCAGCCAGCGCATCGCCCGGCCCTCGAATCCGCTTGCCGCCCAGTCGACCTCGTCCATGGAGCAGGACCACCGGAGTCCGCGCACGCCCGGAAGGCGGCGTTCGACGAAGTCGCGATCGAAGCGGCTGTTGTGGCAGACGACGAGCGAGGCGGAGTTCAGCAGCGCGGTCGCGGCTTCCGCGTCGATCGAGCGCCCCTCTACGTCCGCGTTCGAAAGACCAGTGATCCGCGTGATGGCGGGATCGATGGGGCGACCCGGATCCTCGAGCCACGAATGCGGCGCGTCCAGCGCCACGATGCGGCCCGAGTCGTCGTATCGGAAGCGCCGCAGAGCCAGCTCCACAATGGCGTCCCTTTCCGCGTCGAGACCCGTGGTCTCGGTGTCGAGGCAGACCCCGACGTGGGTGCCCTCCGTCGGTCCCCAGGTCAGACGGGTGGCGGGCAGATCCACCCGGCGCAACACCCGGAAGCTATCGTCGTCCGAGATCAACTCGAGCGCCAGCGCCACGGCCGTTGGAAGCGCGGTCGACGGAAAGCCATCGTCCTGGGCGTCAAGGTTCATGGTCATCTTCCTTGTGGGCGGCGATCATCGGGGCGGCTGTCGAACGACGAACGGGGAGGCTTTTCGCGGAAGTTCGAAGCCCTCGCAGGTTCGACACCGGCCGAAGCCCGGGCGACCCGGCCACCCATGCGGATCAGTGGACGGTGTGCGACCCGGCCGCGACGGCGTTCATCATCAGCATCAGCACGCGGCGGAAGCCGACCTCGCCGTCGGTCGACAGTACCTCGCGGATGCTGCGGCCGCCGAGCGCCCGGCGATCGGCACCGGACCAAGCCGCGACCGCCGCGTCCCCGATGCCCGCGATTAGGCGGAGCTGCTCAACGACGAGCAACCGGCGCGCCCGCTGGGTGACGACCGCGGGCATCGCGCCCTCGGACGATCCGTCCCCGTCCATCCACCGGTCGAGAAACCTCGCCCCGACGCCCAGCGCCGAAGCCATGTCCTCCGTGGTCCACCGCCAGTGCCAGACCATGTGCATCATCTGCGCCACGAGCAGGGTCCGCCCGCCCGTCGTGTCGTCGGCCCGGCGGTATGTGGAGACGTCAGCCTTGGACCCGCCGGTCGACATCCAGATCTCGCCGTGCTCGAACGAGACGTCGCCCATGTGGCGCCCGTCGCGGGAACCGGACACGTGGACGTAGACGTCGGAGTAGCCGTCGGCGCCGGCGGCATCGAGGGTCATGACGACGTCGGTCAGGACGTCGAGCAGCTTGGGCAGGTCGCGGGCGTCGGGCAGGGTCTCGTCGATCATGATCGTCTCCTCGTGGAATCCATCGCCGCCTTCCGGCGACGTCCCGCACGGGATGGGTCCACCGGACGGGTCCGGCGCAGACAACATTGACACAATGTGAAGGTTTGTCAAGAACGCATCGGGAACAGGTGCGATCCGGGGCGAAGAAGGCGTGGACGGGCCCCGCCGCGTCCGACACCGTCAGCACAGCCGCAGTAGCATCTCCCTGACCGTCTCGAGCGCACGCTGCCTGACCTCGACCACCTCGATCCACCTGGCCACGGCATCCGAGGACGGTCCGGACGCCCGTCCGGACCAGAGCTCCAGTATCTCGCGTATCTCGTCGAGTCCGAACCCCGCCGCGCGCGACGAGGCGACCAGCATCAGCCGGTCGAGATCCTCCTGCGAGTAGTCGCGGTAGTTGCCTTCCGTCCGCGCCGGCTGCGGCACGAGACCCAGGGTCTCGTAGTGCCGGATCATGCGGGGGCTCAGACCGCTCCGCTCGGCGACCAGCGCAATGTTCATGCCGACACTATAGACGGGCGGCGACCGATCGGAAGACTCCGCCGGTGCCGGCGGCCAGGAATACCTAGCGGGGCGGGGGCGGACCATCCCTCGGCCCAGCGCCCGAACGACGGGCCGCCTCGATCGCCTCCGGTCGGCACTCCCGATGAAGCCTGCGGGCCGATCCACCGCCTGACTGACGTATTCGGGCACGTTTTGCACCTCGTAGTCTCCGGCGCCGTTGATCACGCGGAAGTCCCTGCCGTTCCGCGCGCGCTCCCTAAACGTCTTTCGACCCTCGAGCGGAAACGTCGTGCCGAACCTGTCGGCACGACGACCTGCGGCGGCTTAATCTGCATATCCCCTGACATCCGGTCAGGAGTGCTGCTCAGATTTACAATCTGCTGGGACGCTAGCCATATGCCGCCTGTGACACCTACTGAGATCTCCGAGCGGCTCGCGGCCGACCTCCGTCTGCGGGTGCAGCGGCTGCTGCGGGGCGAGCGCCGGCACGATGACGTCGACCGGCTGTTCCTGGGGCTGCGCGACCACGCGCGCCATCGCCACACCGTCCGAGAGATCGGCGACTTCGTCGCACACCGCGATCAACGCGACCGAGGCGTGGTGCTCGAGCAGGCCGCCGACGTGCTCACCAGCATAAGGACGTTCATCAAGATCAGGATGGACCTGAAGGACGGTAGGGCGCCCGAGCTGGAAACGGTTCGCGCCGTGGCCGACGCGAACCTTAGGCTGGCGAGCAGGGAACAGCTCGCGCGACGGCTCAGGATGACTCGCCCGGAAGCATCCTGCAAGGCGGCCTTCAGGCCTCGCTTACGCTACCGATCGTCGTTCTCGTCCACCGTCATAGCGTGTCTATCGGCATCGTCCGGCTCTTTCGGCAGACGAGACCCGGAAGCCCGTTACGGCCTTAATGCGTCCAGCCTGACCGCAATCACGTCCGGTTGCAGCCTAATCTGGTCCGTTAAGACGCCGCGGTCACACGTCGAGGTTGGCGACCGACAGCGCATTCTCCTGGATGAACTCGCGCCGGGGCTCGACCACGTCGCCCATCAGGCGCGTGAAGATCTCGTCCGCCAGATCCGCCTGGTCGACCGTCACGCGCAGCATCGAGCGGACCTGCGGGTCGAGCGTCGTTTCCCACAATTGCTCGGCGTTCATCTCGCCCAGCCCCTTGTAGCGCTGGATCGCGAGGCCCTTGCGCCCCGACGCCAGGATCGCGTCGAGCAGCTGGGACGGGCGCGCGACGAGCACTTCACCCTTGCCGACGGGCTGAGCGATGGTCTCCTCCCCCTCTTCGTCGGTCGCGACCGCGTCGACCGGCGCCTCCACCGGCGGCGCGGTGCGCGACGGGACGAGCTTGCCCGCCTGCGCGAACGACTCCGCCTGTTCGGCCGCCAGCGTGTGCATCTTGCGCGCCTCGGCGGACACCAGGAACGCCGCCTCGACGATATGGTGGTCCGTCACGCCGCGCCACAGCCGGCGGAAGTGGATGCTGCCCTCGTCGGTCAGCTCGGCGGACCAGCGTGCGCCGCCGCCGATGCCGGTGTCGCCGCCCTCCAGCCGCCGCGTTGCCTCCACGATGCGGGACAAGCGATCCTCGCGCGGGAGATCGGGCGCGAACACGCCGCCCAGCGCCAGCCCCTCGATGATGACCGGATCGTAACGGCGCGGCACGTAGCGCATCAGCGTGCGCATCCGCCGCGCGTGATCGACCAGCGCGCGCAGGTCGTTGCCCGACCGCGACCCGCCCGGCGCCTCCAGCACCGTCGCGGCGACGCCGTTCTCAACCAGATATTCGTCGAGCGCGGCATCGTCCTTCAGATACACTTCCGACCGCCCGCGCGTCGCCTTGTACAGCGGCGGCTGGGCGATGAAGAGGTGACCGGCGGCGATGATCTCGGGCATCTGGCGATAGAAGAACGTCAGCAGCAACGTGCGGATATGCGCGCCGTCGACGTCGGCATCCGTCATGATGACGATCTTGTGATAGCGCAGTTTCTCCAGCTTGAAGTCGTCGCGGCCGATGCCGGTGCCCATCGCCTGGATCAGCGTGCCGATCTCGCGCGAGGCGAGCATCCGGTCGAACCGCGCGCGCTCGACGTTGAGGATCTTGCCCCGCAGCGGCAGGATCGCCTGGAAGTGCCGGTCGCGGCCCTGTTTCGCCGATCCGCCCGCGCTGTCGCCCTCGACCAGGAACAGCTCGGACTTGGCGGGATCGCGCTCCTGGCAGTCGGCGAGCTTGCCGGGCAGCGACGCGATGTCCATCACGCCCTTGCGCCGGGTCAGCTCACGCGCCTTCTTCGCCGCCTCGCGCGCCGCCGCCGCGTCGATCACCTTGCCGATGATGCTGCGGGCGTGGGCGGGGTTCTCCTCCAGCCACTCGGCCATCTTGTCCGCCATCAGCGATTCAAGCGGCTGGCGCACCTCGGACGACACGAGCTTGTCCTTGGTCTGCGACGAGAACTTGGGGTCCGGCAGTTTCACCGAGACGATCGCGGTCAGCCCCTCGCGCATGTCGTCGCCGGTCAGCGACACCTTCTCCTTCTTCAACATGCCGGACTTCTCGGCATAGTTGTTGAGCGTGCGCGTCAGCGCCGCGCGGAACGCCGCGATGTGCGTGCCGCCGTCGCGCTGGGGTATGTTGTTGGTGAAGGCGAGGACGTTCTCGTAATAACTGTCGTTCCACTCCAGCGCGACCTCGATCGTCACGTCGTGGCGGCTGCCAACCACGCTGATCGGATCGGGAAACAGCGGTTGCTTGGCGCGATCGAGGTAGCGCACGAACGCGGCGATCCCGCCCTCGTAATAGAGCTCGACGGTGCGATGCTCACCGGTTTCCTCGACCGGGCGACGCGCGTCGGTCAGGAACAGGCGTACGCCCGAATTGAGGAACGCCAGCTCGCGATAGCGGTGCTCGAGCTTGTCGAAATCGAACTCGGTGATCTTGAACGTGGCGGGCGAGGGGAAGAAGGTGACGCGCGTGCCCTTCTGTCCCGGCTCCGCCGTGCCGACGACCTTGAGCGGCGCGACCGCGTCGCCGAACGCGAAGCGCATGTAATGCTCCTGGCCGTCGCGCCAGATCGTCAGGTCCAGCCATTCGCTGAGCGCGTTGACCACCGACACGCCGACGCCGTGCAGCCCGCCCGACACCTTGTAGGCGTTGGCGTCGTTGGTGTTGTCGAACTTGCCGCCCGCATGGAGCTGGGTCATGATGACCTCGGCCGCCGACACGCCCTCGCCCGAATGGATGCCGGTCGGGATGCCGCGGCCGTTGTCGGTGACGGACACCGATCCGTCGGCGTTGAGCGAGATGTCGATCCGGTCGCAATGCCCCGCCAGCGCCTCGTCGATCGCGTTGTCGGATACCTCGAACACCATGTGGTGAAGGCCCGACCCGTCGTCGGTATCGCCGATATACATCCCCGGCCGCTTGCGCACGGCGTCGAGGCCCTTCAGCACCTTGATCGAGGAGGCGTCGTAGTCGTTCTGCGTGGGTTCGTTCATCTGTAACATATAGGGATTTGAGGGGCGGAACGGAAGCGAAATGGCCGGGAAGTGGAAGCCGATCAAACGGCAACAACTACCCGTCACCCCAGCGAACGCCGGGGTCTCTTAGTGGTGGCCCGCGCCGCCCGAGAAGATGCCAGCGTGCGCTGGCATGACGGCGCAGTCTGGCTTACGTCAGCGAAGAGCAGTCGCTTTCATCATGTGATCTGGTCAAACAGGTCCTCCCAATTCTGATTAGTCGCCTCGATCAGATCGATCTTCCACTCGCGCCGCCAAGCCTTGAGGTGCTTTTCGCGGACGATGGCCTGCTCGATGGTCTCATGTGGTTCCGCGAGCACGAGGCGGTTTAGACCGTAGCGGCGACAGAAGGCCGACCCGCGACCTGCTCGGTGCTGATCGACGCGCGCCGCCAGATTCGCGGTGACGCCCGTATAGAGGACACCGCGCGGCTTATTGGTCATGATGTAGGTCCATCCGCCGCGTGTCATTGATCGAGCGTGCGCCTAGCCTCGAGAGATGCCAGCTTTCGCTGGCATGACGGCGGTGTGGATGCTCAGCGGTGGAGCAGGGGAAAGGCGCCGGCCCCTCACCCCGCCGGCGCGAAACTCCGCAGCCGCGCGACTTCGCCCGCATCCAGCCGGCGGATCAGCGCCACCACCAGGTCCACCGTCCGATCGAAGTCCGCGCGGTCGATGATGCCGTTGTGGGCGTGGGTGTAGCGCGCGGCGACGACGAGGTTAACGGTCGGCACGCCGCCGTTCGTTGCCTGGATCGCGGCGGTGTCGTCGCCGTATCCCTGTACCAGGTCGAGCTGCAGCGGGATGCCGCCCGCCTGCGCCGTGTCCTTGGTCAGCGCGACGAGCCGCCGGTTGGGCAGCGTGCTGGAATCGTACAGGAACAGCCCCGGCCCGCCGCCGATCCGCGCCTGCGTCTCTTCCGGGCTGCGGCCCGGGCTGTCGCCGGCGATGCCGCCTTCGATGGCGATGCCGATGTCGGGCTTGATGAGGTCGGCGGCGGTGCGCGCGCCACGAAGCCCCACTTCCTCCTGCACCGTCGCGGCGACGAACAGCTGGTTGGGGTGGCCCGACGCGCGCAGCCGGCGCAGCGCCTCGATCACCACCGCGCAGCCGATCCGGTCGTCCCACGCCTTGCCGAGATACCGCCGCCCCGGCAGCGCGACGAACGGCGAGTCGGGCACCACCGGATCGCCCGGCGACAGCCCGAGCGCGGCGACGCCGGCCGCGTCCTTCGCGCCGACGTCGAGGTACAGCGATTCGCGCGGGAACACCTTCGTCCGCTCGTCGGGTGGCACGACGTGGACGTCGCGGATGCCGGTCACCGCCTCGACGGGGCCCTTGCTGCCGATGATGATCCACCGCTGGTCGGGCAGCGCCTGGTCGAGCCAGCCGCCCAGCATCTGCATCGACAGGAAGCCTGTCGGCGTCACCCGGCGCACGACGCCGCCCAATTCGTCCATGTGCGCGTCGAGCATGATGCGGGGCCCGGACGATCCCTGCTGCGCGATGACCGAGCCGACGCCGTCGTAGCTGAGCCTGTCGGCGCTCGGCTTCATCTCGCGCACCATGATCGCGCGCACCGCCTCCTCGAAGCCCGATGGCCCGGGTGCGTCGGCGAGCGTTGCGAGCAGCCGCTCGGTCGCGTCGAGCGGCGGGGCGGCGGGCCGGTCCTGCGCGGCGGCGGGGATCGTCGCGAGCATGGCGGTGAGGATCAGTGACGTGACGGTGGTGATGTGGCGCATGGGTCCCCCTGGATTGCGGGCATGATGGGGGAAACGGGGCGGGGTGCAAGCGGGGAAGTGGTTGGGGCTTATCTATCCTCCCCCGCCAGGGGGAGGTGTCGCGCAAAGCGTGACGGAGGGGGAGGATTGGCTGATGTTTGTGAGTCCTCCCCCTCCACCACTTCTGGGTCCCCCTCCCCCTGGCGGGGGAGGATTAGATGCGGCTGACGATGGCTGCCTCTACCCCAACACCACCCGCGTCGCCGCGCTGCCGGCGTCCGCGAACAGCGCCGCCTCCGTGCCGGTCATCCACACCTGGCCGCGGCCCTGCAACCGCTCGAACAGCGCGGCGCGGCGCAGAGGGTCGAGGTGGGCGGCCACCTCGTCGAGCAGCAGGATCGGCGGCCGACCGGTCCGCTCCGTCACCAGCCCGGCGTGCGCCAGCACCAGCCCGAGCAGCAGCGCCTTCTGCTCGCCGGTCGAGCACAAGGCGGCGGGTTGCGCCTTCTCGGCATGGTCGACGAGCAGATCGTCGCGGTGCGGGCCGACCAGCGCGCGGCCTGCGGCGGCATCACGCGAGCGGCCTCTCGCCAGCGCCTCGGCAAGATCGGCGGCCTCGCCGCTCCACCCGTCGCGGGCGATGCGCGCGCGGGCGAAGGGGCCGGGCGGGGCGGCCGCCAATGCCTCGCCCACCAGCGCCACCGTCTCGGCCCGCGCCGCCGCCACGCCCGCGCCGTGCATGCCCATCTGCGCTTCGAGCGCGGCGAGCCAGGCGGGGTCGCCGGCGGTGGGCTCGGCGAGCAGCCGGTTGCGCTCACGCATCGCGCTTTCGTAGCGGCTGGTGTGGCCGGCGTGGCCGGGGAACAGCGCCAGCACCAGCCGGTCGAGGAACTGCCGCCGCGCGGCCGCGGGGTCGGTGAACAGCCGGTCCATCGCGGGCGTCACCCACAGCACGGACAGCCACTCGGCGAGCGTCGCCGCGCTCGCGGGCGCGCCGTTGACGCGCACGATCCGCCGCTCGGGCGCGTCGGCGCGGGTGCCGGTGGCGATCTCGACAGGGATCGCGTCCGGCGCGTCGACCAGCGTGGCGGCGATCCCGAAGCCGCCGGGTCCGCCCTGCCGCGCGACGCTCGACAAGGCCGCGCGCCGAAGCCCGCGTCCTGGCGCCAGCAGCGACACCGCCTCCAGCACGTTCGTCTTCCCCGCGCCGTTCTCGCCAGTGAGGATCACGAAGCCCGCGCCACCGCCGACGTCAGGAGCTAGGGTGAGCGCGGCGTGGTTGCGCACGTCGGTGAGGACCAGCCGGGCGATCATGCCGGCCCCGTAGAGCGGAATGGAGGCGGGAGGAACGGCCGATCCAGCCGGACAAGCTGGTGTGCCCATCCATCCTCCCCGCCAGGGGGAGGGGGACCAGCGAAGCTGGTGGGGGGGAGGAAGCCCGAGCGTCCGCCAATCCGCCCCCTCCGTCCGGCCGGCGCCGACCACCTCCCCCTGGCGGGGGAGGATTATATTATCCCTACGTCCCCACCAGCTTCGCCGCGCTCGCGTACGACGCCAGCGCCGGCCCCAGCGCCGCCTGCGCGCGCCGGTACGCCACCGGCTCGCGGATGCCGAGCCGCGCGCGGGCCGTGTCCAGCGGCTCGTGCAGCACCGCGTCGTAGTCCTCGCCCAGCAGCCACGCCGCCCGACGGCCGTTGCGCCACCCCTCCCATACCGCCCGCGCGAACAGCCAATTGCCCGTCACGCCCCGGCTTTTCAGCGCTGCGCCGAGCGCGATCCACGCCCAGCCGAGCCCGCCCGTCTGCGCGTAGGAGAAGCCCACCAGCGCCGCCTCGCCCAGCGTCTCGTCCGCCTTGTAGCCGGTCAGCACGTGCCATGTGTCGTGCAGATCGCGCGTGCGGCGGCCGAACCAGGCATAGGGGTGCTCGTCGGCCAGCCGGTCGACGCCGCCCAGCGAGATTTCCGCCAGGCCCGCTGCGGTATAGCCCGTATCGGCCAGCCAGTCGCGATAGGCCGCGCCGACGCTGCCGGGCGCGAACGAGGCGACGTACGCAGGATCGGACAACATCTCGGCGAGCTCGGGGCGACGATAGGCGATCCGCCCGCCGCCCGGCCGGTTCAGCAGCCGGTGATAGCCGTTGAGCGTCGCCGACCCGTTCAGCGCGCGCATGATGACGAACACCTGGTGCGTGTCGTCCCCGTTCGCGAGCAGCTTGCGCAGCGCGCCGAACGCCGTCCGCCAGTCCTTGCGGTACGGTTGCGAGACGGTGGTGGCCATGACGGCGCTCCTTACTGACACTGATGTTGGTAAGAAGCGCCGGGAGGTGAGTCAAGGAGCCACCCGTCCTCCGTCATCCCGGGCTCGACCCGGGATCCCGCTTCTTCGACCGTGACGTTGAAGCGGGATCCCGGATCAAGTCCGGCATGACGTAAGTATATCCCTACGGCTGGCCCGACCCGCCAGCCGCGCCGTATACCTGCCCGGTCGCATAGCTGCCATCGTTCTCCGCCAGCCGCACATAGATGCCGGCGAGCTCTGCGGGCTGGCCCGGGCGGCCCATCGGCGTCGATTTGCCGAACTGCTCCAGCTTCTCCATCGTCGCGCCGCCCGACACCTGCAGCGGCGTCCAGATTGGGCCGGGCGCGACGCCGTTGACGCGGATGCCCTTGGGGCCGAGCTGTTTGGCGAGCGATTTCGTGAAGTTCATCATCGCCGCCTTCGTCATCGCATAGTCGACCAGATTCTCCGACGGGTCATACGCCTGTTCGGACGTCGTCTGGATGATCACGGAGCCCGGCGGCATATGCGGCAGCGCGGCCTTGGTCACGCGGAACGTGCCGTAGATGTTGGTCTTGATCGTCGCGTCAAAGTCTTCCTCGGTCAACTCGGCCATCGACGCGCGCTGCTGCTGGCGGCTGGCGTTGTTGACCAGGATGTCGAGCCCGCCGAGCTCGCGCACCGCGGTCGCCACCATGCGCTTGATGTAGTCGGGGTCGCGCAGGTCGCCGGGCAGCGGCACCGCCTTGCGCCCCGCCGCCTGGATCAGCGCCACCACCTCGCGCGCGTCGGGCTCCTCGGCCGGGAGATACGCGAACGCGACGTCCGCGCCCTCGCGCGCGAAGGCGATCACGGCGGCGCGCCCCATGCCGCTGTCGCCGCCCGTAACCAACGCCTTGCGCCCGAGCAGCCGCCCGGAGCCCTTGTAGCTCGTCTCGCCATGGTCGGGGCGGGGGTTCATCTTGGCTGCGAGGCCGGGCCACGGCTGCGACTGGCGCTGGAACGGCGGGCGCGGGTATTTGGTGGTCGGGTCCTGCAACTGCGCGTCGCCGGTCCCCTGCGCGGGAGCCATCTGACCTGCACCCGTCGCGAGCGCCGGCGTCGCCGCCACCAGCCCGGCTCCCACGCCTGCGCCCATCACCGTGCGCCGTGTCACCTCGTCCATGTCGTTGTTCCTGCCGATAAAAGACCTGGGACGGAAATGATCGAGCGGGCAGGGGAGTTGCGGGCATGAGCGCGGCACCGCAATCAAATGCCGTTGGCGCGCCCGTTCCAACCCCGTTCGAGTCGAGCGCAGTCGAGACACCGCTCCTCCTGTCTCTCGACTTCGCTCGAGACGAACGGCAGGGTGGGGGTCGGGGGAAAGCAAATATGGCGCGCTACGCGCGGCAGGGACCGGTAGGAATGGGCGGCTGGCTGGCGGTATTCGTGGCGACGCTGGCGCTGAACGCGGTAGCGGCGGTGGTGATCTCCTGGGGGTTGTTTCACCTCGCCGGGCGCGCGTCGACGGCTACCTTTTCAGCCTTCTATCGAACGGCGGCCGTCGGCATTATCCTTCGTGGCGGAGGGTACGGCTATTTGGCTTGGCGGTTGATCGCGCGCCGCCAGTCGGGAACAGTACGGATCGTGGTAGCTGGGCTATGGCTGCTGGTGCTGACCTTGCCCATCGTCACGCTTGTCGGCGCATGGTTCGGCTCAGGCACCGCCGCCGTCGGTGCGGTGTTGAGCCCGACGTTCTTCCGCACCGCTGGTTATGCCGCGATCTGGACCGCCTATCTCCTCCGCTCCGACCGCGTGGCCAACACCTACGCACCGACGGACAACGCGCTCGCCGACGTTTTCGGTTAGCGCAGCCTGCGAAGCCTGCTACGATCACCTCAGTCCCCGGGGAGCCTCACGAGGCTGAGATCGGTCCGCTCGCGGCCCGGAACCCGCCGAACCTGATCCGGGTAATACCGGCGGAGGGAGGGAGCGGTTATGCGCCCCCCGTCCGACTAGATGGAGCGAAGCGCATGGCAGACCTTCCCGCCCGTACCGAAATCGTTGTCACCACCGGCGCGATCCGTGGCTCCGCCAAGATCCACGTGCCGGCGCCGGGAAACCCCGACGTGCTGGTCGCGATGCGCGAGATACGCCTCGACCCGTCGTGCTCCGAGCCGCCGCTGCGCGTGTACGACACGTCCGGGCCCTACACCGATCCCGCGACCTTCATCGACATCGGCGCCGGCCTGCCGCAGCTCCGCCGCCCGTGGATCGAGGGTCGCGGCGACGTCGAGAGCTACGACGCGCGCCACTTGAAGCCCGAGGATAACGGCCAGCTCGGCCCGGATCGCTCGGGCGGCGTTCAGCCGTTCCCGAACGTCATCCGCCGCCCCTTGCGTGCCAAAGCCGGCCACAACGTCAGCCAGATGCACTATGCCCGCCGCGGCATCATCACGCCCGAGATGGAGTACGTCGCCACCCGCGAGAACCTCGGCCGCGAACAGATGATGGACCACGTCCGCGACGGCGAGAGCTTCGGCGCGGCGATCCCCGATTTCGTGACACCCGAGTTCGTCCGCGACGAGGTCGCCCGCGGCCGCGCGATCATCCCCAACAACATCAACCACCCCGAATCCGAACCGATGGCGATCGGCCGCAACTTCCTCGTCAAGATCAACGCCAACATCGGCAACAGCGCGGTCGCCAGCAACGTGGCGGCGGAGGTCGACAAGCTCGTCTGGTCGATCCGCTGGGGCGCGGACACGGTCATGGACCTGTCGACCGGCCGCAACATCCACGACACGCGCGAATGGATCATCCGCAACTCGCCCGTGCCGATCGGCACCGTGCCGATCTACCAGGCGCTCGAAAAGGTCGGCGGCGTCGCCGAGGACCTGACGTGGGAGATCTTCCGCGACACGCTGATCGAGCAGGCGGAGCAGGGCGTCGACTATTTCACGATCCACGCCGGCGTTCGCCTGCCGTACATCCCGCTGACCGCCAAGCGCGTGACCGGCATCGTGTCGCGCGGCGGATCGATCATGGCGAAATGGTGCCTGTCGCACCATCGCGAGAGCTTCCTGTACGAACGCTTCGACGAGATCACCGAGATCATGAAGGCGTATGACATCGCCTACAGCCTCGGCGACGGCCTGCGGCCCGGCAGCATCGCCGACGCCAACGACGAGGCGCAGTTCGCCGAGCTCTACACGCTGGGCGAGCTGACCCACCGCGCCTGGGCGCAGGACGTCCAGGTGATGATCGAGGGCCCGGGCCACGTGCCGATGCACAAGATCAAGGAGAACATGGACAAGCAGCTGCAGGTCTGCGGCGAGGCGCCGTTCTACACGCTCGGGCCGCTCACCACCGACATCGCGCCGGGCTACGACCATATCACCAGCGGCATCGGCGCGGCGATGATCGGCTGGTATGGCACGGCGATGCTCTGTTACGTGACGCCCAAGGAGCATCTGGGCCTGCCCGACCGCGACGACGTGAAGGTGGGCGTGGTGACGTACAAGCTCGCCGCCCACGCCGCCGATCTCGCCAAGGGACACCCCGCCGCCAAGATGCGCGACGACGCGCTGAGCCGCGCGCGGTTCGAGTTCCGCTGGCGCGACCAGTTCAACCTGTCGCTCGATCCCGACACGGCGGAAAGCTATCACGACCAGACGCTGCCCGCCGAAGGCGCCAAGACCGCGCATTTCTGCTCGATGTGCGGCCCCAAGTTCTGTTCGATGAAGATCACGCAGGAGGTTCGGGACTTCGCGGCGAAGCAGAACGCGCCGGCGGACGCGTTCCTGGCGTCCGGCCTCAACGCCGCCGACACCGCAGCGGCCAGCAAGGCGGCGGCGCTCAAGGGCATGGCGGAGATGAGCGAGAGGTTCCGGGAGAAGGGCGGGGAGGTTTACCTGCCCGCATCGATTGAACCGGCCTGAGCTTACGCTCAGGCCGGCTTTCAGTCACTTTACGTCTGGGTCGGCGTACACAGCCAACCGCCATTGGATCGCGTGCCCAGACGTATGCTGGTGATGATTCTGCGGCGGAAACGGATTGGGTTTGTTTGCCGCAATCTCACGACCACATCCCTGACAGCGATAGATGCCAGAGTGGGGCACAGTCGCTCCCGGCCCGTAGATGCTATCATAAGCGTCACTTGATGATTTCTGAACGTATTGATCGTACTTGTAGCAAGCCATGCCGGCCTCCGCTTCAGACACCCGGCACCTAGGCGTTGATTTAATAACGAAGGTCCACTAACTCGAGCCTGCTTGAGAATAGCACGAGGTGGGATGCCTGCCTTCGATTAGGGTCGCCCGGCAAGGCGGCCCTAATTTCGCTTTGTCGCAGCTACGAGCTGAAAGCTTGTTGCGCAGCGACCAAAATGTCCCCGCGGGTGCGGGGAACCCGCTCCTGCGTTGTTGTGCATCGATACATGGGGCGGTCTATCTCCGCAGGTGCGGAGGAACCGGTCGTCTCAATGCAACCTTGTTGTCCGCTTCTTTAAAATAGTTGTCAAGCAGAATGCATAGATACATGGGGGTTAGGTAATTCCTGATCGCTGGCGTTGGGCCTGAGACATAGCAATTACCCTACCCGCAGCGCCTCCAGCATTCCCAGAAACCGGATCAGCATTGGCTAGCTCCCCCCTCACCTCCGCCGCGCCCTGCGCGCCCCTCTCAGCCATATTGTTCGCCGCCCCCCCCGCATACGTCACGCTCAACGCCTCGGCGATGTAGGGCACTGATCGCACCTGCTACTCGAACATCAGACCGCCGATGTGCAGCATCAGCGCGGTGCGCCGCCCTGCAACCGGTCTGCTCCATCCAGCAATCCCGCGATCTCGCGCGCGCCGTGGATGACGCGGACGATGTCCACGCACTCGCCATTCACCCGGTACAGCACGAGATAGCCGCCGACGACCAAGCTACGCGCGCCTGTGCCGATCTCCGGACGGGCGGGGCCGCTCTCGGGAAAATCCGACAGACGGGCAACGCCGGTCGCCAACCGCTCGACCAGCCGCGTCGCGGCGGCGGGATCGTCGGCGGCGATGTGAAGCCAGATGTCGTCGACGTCGCGGATCGCGCGCGGAAGGCGCCGTATCCTCAACGCCCTCCTCAATCGTCGCGTCGCATCGCCGCCAGCCGCTCGGCCCCGCGTCGCGCTACGTCCGCCGCGTCGAAATTGCGCTCGATTGTGGCGCCGCTCGCTTCTCCCTGTACCCACAGCCGGCGTAGCGCTTCGAGCAGGTCGGCGCGCGCCGCGTCGTCACCCGGCGCGCTTCCAATCGCTTCGGTGGCTGTCGTTGCATGACGATCCCCAAAGGCGCGCAGCCGCTCCTCGGCGAGGTAGAAGTCCTCCAGATCGTCGAGATGCGCCTCGATCGCCTCGCGTGCGTAGAAGGTCTTGGTCCGTCCCGTGCGCGCCGCCAAGGCGTCCAGGCGACGTTCGGTCTGCTCGTCCAGTCGCACCGCCAGCATCGGCCGTCTCCTTGCTATACGCGTATAGCGGCCAAGCCGCACGAGATCAAAGGCCTGCTCACCCCACCCCGCGACGTCCTGCGCCACCCCTTCGGCGATCGTATTCGCCGCCCCCGCGTAGGTCACGCCCGCAGTAGTGGCCCTGCTATCTTCAACGTCCCTACAATCCCCCGCCTCCCGCTGATGGAGGCCCCGCCGCCATACCCGCCCGGCAAAATGTTCAACACGCCGGCGCCGGTGCTGTCCTACACCCTCTTTTCCATGGTTTGCCCCGCGGCATGACCGACATCCCCGCTCCCACCACCGCCGGCTCGGACCTGGCCTCCTCCCACCCCGCCGGCGCAGAGAAGGCCGCCGCCACCACCGCGCTCGTCGCGCAGGAGGAGGAGACCTCACTCGACGCGCACGGCTTCGATCCCGCCGCCTATGACTGGATACCCGTCCGGCGTCAGCCGCACCCCGGCGGGTGGAGCGCGGAGAAGCAGCGGGTGTTCATCGCCGCGCTCGCCGACACGGGATCGGTGACGCAGGCCGCGCGCGACGTCGGCATGTCGACGCGCAGCGCCTATGCGCTGCGGCGCGCGCCGGAAGGGGCCGGGTTCGCGCGCGCCTGGACCGCCGCGATCCACCAGGGGATGAACCGGCTGGTCGACGTGTGCATGGAGCGCGCGCTGGAAGGGACGGAGGAGGCGATCTTCGACAAGGACGGACACGTCATCGGCCACCGGAGGCGATACCACGACCGCATGGCGATGTTCCTGTTGCGCGCGCACATGCCCGACCAGTATCGCGACGCGCATCGCGCCGACCGCGCGCGCGGCGAGGCGCTGCCGCCCGCGATCGAGCCGGTCGCGGAGGCGGTGAAGGCGATCGATCCGGTACCGCCGCCCGAACCGCACACGTTGATGCCGCCCGACGATATGGCGAGCGCGTTGCAGGTGGCGGACATGATGCCCGGCGATCTGCCTCATTGGCGCCGCGATCGCGATCTCGTGGCGCGGGATAATTGTGAGCGCGACTTCGCATCCCGCATCGATCCGGCGATCTCGCCGCTCGGCGAGCAGTTCGAGCGCGACCTGGAGGCCGCCAAGAACGGCACATGGGTGCCGCCGGGGGAGCCCGCCCGGGTTCCGCCGGGCGGCAAGCGACGGCGTCGCAGATAGCGTTTGGTGTTACCTACTGTTACCTACTCGTTGGATTTGCCGCCGCCATGCCCGTGATCCTGCCCTTCACCGACGCGCTCGCCCCCGCCTTCCGCGCCATCAACGCCGCGTGGATCGAGGAGATGTTCGTGCTGGAGGCGCATGACGAGCATGTGCTCGATCACCCGCGCGAGGCGATCGTCGAGCCGGGCGGGCGATCCTGTTCGTCGCGGACGATGGCGATACTGGGGCGGGCGACATCCTGGGCACGGGCGCGCTGATGCCGGTCGCGCCCGGTGTGTACGAGCTGACCAAGATGGGCGTGCGCCCCGAGGCGCAGGGTAGTGGCGCCGGCAGCCTGCTGCTCGCCGCGCTGATCGAGCGCGCGCGGGCGTTGCCGGGGATCGAGACGCTGTTCCTGCTGACCAGCAGCAAGTGCCGTACCGCGATCCGCCTCTACGAACGCGCCGGCTTCGTCCACGACGCGGGGATCATGGCCGCATATGGCGCGACCTACACGCGCTGCGACGTGGCGATGCGCTTCCCGCTTGCGTGATGACCCCGCCTCAGCCCAGCGCCGCGTCGAGCTCCTTGGCCAGGCGTAGCCCGCCGCGTTCCACCTGCAGCCGTGCCGCGGGCACCCACGCCTCGATCGTCGCCTCGTCCAGCGCCAGGCGCGCGGGCGTCGACGCGCAGGCATCGCCGCCGTCGATCCGGGCGTAGATGGTGTCGCGGGCGACCTGCCAGGACTCGCGGCTCCAGTCCTGGACGGTGCCGGCGGCGACGGACTTGCGCTCGGCAGCGGGGTAGCGGTGGATCATGTCGGGCCCGCTGGTGATCGCGCGCTCGGCGAGCTGCCCGTCCCAAACCGAATGGAGGTTCAGCCGGCGCGACGCGTAGATGCCATAGCTGGCCGCCACGTCGTTGCCGCCCTTGTCATGCTTCTCGCCGGCATGGAGCGGCTGGTGCAGGTCGCCGACGAAGTGGATCAGGAACACCAGCGCCTGCACCCGGTCGTGCGGGGTGGTGGCCGGATCGCGGAGCAGCGCCACGTCACGCTCGATCTGGGCGGAGACGCAATTGCCGTCCTTGCACGCCGCCTCGAGCGAAGCCTCGAACGGATCGCACACCTCGACGTCCTGATAGTGCCAGCCGGCGGTATGGCCCCAAGGCGACTTGCCGTCGGCGTCCTTGATCGCGCGGACGCAATCGGCCCAGGTCGACGCCTGCTGCGGCGTGGCGGCGTGGCAGGTCGGCGTGTCGAGCAGCGCGGAGGTTTTCAGGATGCGCTTCACCGCGGCGCGCGTGCGAGGGGTGACGTTGGCCATCGCGATGCTGGCGATCGTCTCGTGACCATAGGCGCCATAAGCATGGGCGGGACCGGCGAGGGTGAGGGCGCCGCCGATGGCAAGGGCGGCGGCGAGGAAGGGGAGGCGCATCGCCTGCCCCTAGTCGTCGGCGCCGGCCTGTCCAGTGAACTCGTCGCCATGGATCGCGACGGCGCGCGTGCCGTCCGACCGGGCGAGGCCACGGTTCATGCCCGGCGTCGAGAAGCGCCATGCCGAGCGGCCGGCGGCGTCGAGTGCGATCATCCCGCCGGTGCCGCCCAGCGCGCGCACCCGCGCGAGCGCCGCCGCGATGGCGACGGCCACCGGCTCGCCCAACAGTCGGACGCGCGCGCTCGCCTCGGCGGCGGCGGCCGCGCGGATGAACTGCTCGCCCGAGCCGGTGCACGACACGGCGAGCCCGGCGTCGTCGGCATAGGTGCCCGCGCCGATCAGCGGCGTGTCGCCCACCCGGCCCGGCCGCTTGCCCGTCACCCCGCCGGTGGAGGTGGCGGCGGCCGTGTGCCCGTCCCGGTCGCGCGCCACCGCGCCGACGGTGCCGTATTTCATGGCCGTGTCGAAGCCGGCGTCGCCCGCCAGCAGCTCGGCGAGTTGGGCCTGGCGCTCCGGGATCGCGAACCAGTCGGGGCCGACCTGGTCCAATTCCTGCAGGCGCGAAAACGCGTCGGCGCCCGGCCCGACGAGCAGGACATGCGGGCTGTCCTCCATCACCGCGCGGGCGAGCGCGACGGGGTGGCGGGTGGCGGAGACGGACGCGACCGCGCCGGCCCGGCAGGTGGCGCCGTCCATGATCGCCGCATCGAGCTCTACACCGCCCGCGGTGGTGAGCGCGGCACCGCGACCGGCGTTGAAGGCGGGGTGGTCCTCCAGCACGCGCACCGCCGCCTCCACCGCGTCAAGCGCGCGGCCGCCGGCATCGAGTATGCCGCTCCCGGCGTCCAGCGCGGCGGACAGGCCGGCGCGGGTGGCGGCATCCGTCTCGGCGGCCATGGTGGCCGGATCGAAGCGACCGGCGCCGCCGTGGACGAGGAGGGTCCAGTGGGTCATGGAAGGTCCTTGAATTTGTTTGAGAAGGTGCGATCCCCCTTCTTCGTCATCCCGGCCTTGAGCCGGGATCCCGCTATTCATCATGGAGGACGCGCGAGAAGCGGGATCCCGGGTCAAGCCCGGGATGACGCAGGGGCAGGCTAACCGCCCGGATGATACCGCCGCTCGACATGGCCCGGCAGTTCGTCGTCGTAGAAATACACCCGGCGCAGGTCCCCGCTCGCATAGCGGCCCGCTTCGTCCGCGAAGTGCGGCGAGCCGGGATGCCCGCTCTCCCCACCGGCGGTCACCGCGACCGCCGTCACCCGCGGCCCGAACTCGACGACCGCGACGAAGCTGTTGCCGCTGGTGCCATACCAGCGCTTCGTGCCCGGATACGCCTTGGCGCCGAACGAGGCGAGGCTGCCCCATTTGGCGGAGGTGAAGGAGACGGGGGTGGAGGGCTTCGTGTCGTCGAACCGCTGGACGATCTCGGCGTCGCTGCGCTGGAAACGGTTCACCTCGCCCCACGGCACATGGATGCCGCCCCAGTCGGCGCGGAGCCGCGCGACGGCGGCGTCGAGCGCGTCGAGGCGATCGGCGGGAGTCATGCGGTCGGCCATCCAGTCCCAGGGCGTGACGCGGGCGGGGCCGGCGAGCGGAGCCGCCTTGGCCCACAGCGCCTCGCCCCAATACATGGCGAGCGTGGTGGGCTCCGACGTGCCGGACCAGCGCCGGTCCCAGCCGCGCAGCATCGCGACCGGCTCGGCGAGCGCAGTGCGGCGCGGGCCGGGCGGCAGGGCGTCGAACGCGGCGAGGAGCCGCGGCAGTTGCCGGTCGAAGCCGGGCTGGCCGGGATCGTAGGCGATGGCGCGCAGGCCCTCCGGAGTCAGGTCATGCGCCCTGGAGAGCAGTCCGACCGCATGGTCGCCGCGCGGGGAGGCGCCCGCCTGGTCCATGTATCTGGGGAAGTCGGCCTGGCGTGGGCTGCCCGACCCCGGCGCCTCCCCGGCCGCGCGCCAAGGGGCGTCGTTGCTGTTGTACACCCACCCCGACGCCGGGTTCACCGCCTGGGGCAGCTTGTCGAGCGGGGTGAGGCCGTGCCACTCGGCGGCCGGGTCGCTGCCGTCGACCGGCGCGCGCCAGTCGAGCCGGTCGTCGCGCACCGGCACGAACTGCGGGTGGAGATAGGCGATCGTGCCTTCCTTCGAGGCGAGCAGCGTGTCGTTGGACGAATTGGCCTGGAGCGCGGCGACCTTCATGTAGTCGGCGAACGACGTGGTCCGGGTGCGCAGCCAGCTCTGTTCGAGCGCGGGGATCGGGCGGTTCATGAGCTCGACGGTGATGTACCGGTTCGCCTCGATTCGCACGACGGGTCCGCGATGATCGAAGAACGCCTTGAAGGTGCGGCTCGCGAGTGCGCCATCGGGCAGGCGATAGCGTATCGTGATGGGCCGCTCGGTGAACCGGCGCACCTCCCTGCCATATCGGTAGGCCGGCGGCCCGGCGCGGGTCGACACCATCGCATCGGCGAACTCGTCCACCGTGTCGACGCCGCTCGACGTGTGCATCCAGCCCAGATGCTCGTTCCACCCCTGGTAGAGAAAGAACTGCCCCCAGGTGCTGGCCCCATAGGCGTGGAGCCCGGCGTCGCTCTCCATCCCGAGCTCCGAGCGGAAGAAGAACGAGGTGTGCGGGTTGATGAGCAGCAGCGCGTGGCCGTCGCGGGTCAGCTTGGGCGCTATCGCGATGCCGTTGGACCCCGTCGGCTCGCCCCGCAGCCGCTCGTCGTTCGCCAGCGCGAGTTGCGGCGCCTTGCCACCGTAGAAGGCGGCGAGCCTGGCGAGGTCCACCCGCTCGACGTCGCCGCCGATGCTGCCTTCGGTGAACGACAGCGCCATCCACGGCTCGAACCGGGTCAGCACGCGGGGATGCACGTCGGGGTGGCGCGCGAGATAGAAGTTCAGCCCATCGGCCCAGGCGTCCATCAGCTCGCGCAGCCACGGGGGGCTGGCGGCATAATCTGCCTTGAGCAGCTCGGGATCGATGAACAGCCGCTCGCGCAGGTCGCGCCAGATCGCATCCTCGCCTTCCGCCTCGGCGGTGCGGCCGAGCGCGGTCAGGTAATTGGCCTCGATCCGCGGGAAGTCGTCCTCCGCCTGCGCATAGATGGCGCCGAACACCGCGTCGGCGTCGCTGCGGCCATGGACATGGGCGATGCCCCAATCGTCGCGCGTGATCGTGACCCGCGCCGCCTGAGCCTGCCATCGCGACTGGTCGGTGGGCTGCGCGGCCGCTGGCGCCGCGGCGAGGAGAACGACGGCGAGGAGGAGGGTTCGGTTCATGGCGGAAGGCTATCGGCGCTGGCCACGAGCGGCAAGCGTCGTTGGCGACGGACCGGCGGCTGCCTACCGCGCCGTCCGTCAGAAAGCGAAGTCGAAGAGCAGCTTCAGGTTCAACGCGATCAGCAGCGCGGCGATGGTCCAAGCCAGCGCCTGGAGCCAGCGGGGCGCCTCCAGCCCGCGCATGATGCCTGCGCGGCCGGTGAACTGCACCAGCGGCACGACGGCGAACGGCAGTTGCAGGCTCAGCACCACCTGGCTCAGCACCAGCAACCGGGTCGCGCCTGCGCCACCTGCCGCCGCGACCGCGATCACGGCCGGCACGATCGCCAGCCCGCGCGTCGCCAGCCGCTGTACCCAGGGCGCCAGCCGCCAGTCGAGGAACCCCTCCGCCACGATCTGGCCGGCGAGCGTGCCGGTGACCGTCGAGTTCTGCCCCGACGCGAGCAGCGCGATCGCGAAGACGGCGCTGGCGGTGCCTGCGCCGAGCAGCGGTGTGAGGAGATTGTACGCGTCCGATATCTCGGCGATGTCGGTCCGCCCGGCGCGGTGGAAGGTCGCAGCCGCCAGGATCAGGATCGCCGCGTTGACGAACAGCGCGAGCGTCAGCGCCAGCGTGCTGTCGATCGCCGCTAGCCGGATCGCGTCGCGCCGCCCCCTGTCGATCTGCTCGAACGAGCGGGTCTGCACGATCGAGGAGTGGAGGTACAGATTGTGCGGCATCACCGTCGCGCCGACGATGCCGATCGCGAGGTACAGCATCGCCGGTTTTGCGATGATGGCCGGACTCGGCACCAGCCCGTGGAGGATGCCGGCCATGTCGGGCTGGGCCGCGATCAGTTCCCAGACGAAGCAGATCGCGACGATCGCCATCAGCGCGACGACGAACGCCTCCAGCCGACGGAAGCCGCGATGCTGGAGCGCCAGGATCAGGAACACGTCGAGCCCCGTCAGCACCACGCCGCCGATCAGCGGCAGGCCCAACAGCAGTTGCAGCCCGATCGCGGTGCCCAGCACCTCGGCGAGGTCGCACGCCACGATCGCGGCCTGCGCCAGCACGAACAGCGCGATCGCCACCGGGCGGGGATAGTGCGCCCGGCACGCCTGCGCGAGGTCCAGCCCCGCGGCGATGCCCAGCCGTGCGGCCAGCGCCTGCAGCACGATCGCCAGCAGGTTGGAGACCAGGATGACCGACAGCAACGTGTAGCCGAAGGCGGAACCGCCGGCGATGTCGGTCGCCCAATTGCCCGGGTCCATATAGCCGACCGCGATGAGATAGCCCGGCCCGGAGAAGGCGGCCAGCCGCCGCCAGAACCCGCCCGCGACCGCGACCGAGCGATGGCTTTCCGCCAGCGACGGGCGAAACGATGCGGCATCGACGGGGGCGGGCGTTACGGGAGGCACACCGATCGTCCTGCGGAAACACGGCCGGGGATACAACCGCCCAACGAAGCCGGCCAACGCAGGCTGACGCCGCGCCCTTGCGCTGTTATCGCTCGATCATGAGCGGCTGGGCGGCGAAACTGGGGCGCGGCCGCTGGGCCGGCGCGGTGTTGGGCATAATGGCGGCGGCTTGCTCGCCGTTGCGCACCTTCGATGCGGTGGTGCCCAAGGACGGAGGCGTCAGCCTGGTGACCCGCGACGCCGCCTTCGGCCTCGATCCGCGCCAGCGGCTGGACGTCTATGCGCCGACGGACGGCCCCAATGACGGCAGGGCCGTCCATCCGGTGATCGTCTTCTTCTACGGCGGTTCGTGGAACTCGGGCACCAAGGCGGGCTATTCGTTCGTGGGACGCGCGCTCGCCGCGCGCGGCTTCGTCGTGGCGGTGCCCGACTACCGGCTGGTGCCGCAGGTGCGCTTCCCTGCGTTCCTGGAGGACAATGCCGCGGCGGTGCGCTGGGTGAGGCGTCACGTCGCTCGCCTCGGCGGCGATCCCGACCGGCTGGTGCTCGCCGGTCATTCGGCCGGGGCGTACGACGCGGCGATGCTCGCGCTCGATCCGCGCTGGTTGGGCGCCGACCGGGCGGCGGTGCGCGGCTGGGTGGGGCTCGCCGGGCCGTACGACTTCCTGCCGCTCGACCAGCCGGTGACGCAGGCCGCCTTCGGTGCGGCGGCCGACCCGCGCCAGACGCAGCCGATCGCCTACGCCGGCGCCGGCGATCCGCCCACCTTCCTCGCGACCGGAGACGACGACACGCTGGTCCTGCCCCGCAACAGCGATGCGCTCGCCGCCAGGCTGACGGCAGCAGGCGTACCGGTGGAGCGGCGGCGCTACGCCGGGATCGGCCATGTCGGGCTCGTGACCGCGATCGCGCGCCCGTTCCGCCGCCGCGCGCCGGTGCTGGACGACGTGGTCGCCTTCGCCCGGCGGGTGACGGCAGAGCGTTAGCTTCCGGCGTACGCTCTACAGCACCACCGTCTGGTAGCAGTGCCACGCGAAGATCGCCGCCGCGCCGCGATGCGGCCGCCACGCCTCCGCCACCGCCCGGGTCAACGCCTCGCCGGGCCGGCTGCCATGCCCCAGGATGCGGCCGATCTCGATCTGTACCGCCAGGTCGCCGGCCGGCCAGATGTCGCGCCGTCCTTCGGCGAACAGCAGGTAGATCTCCGCCGACCAGCGGCCGATCCCCTTCACCCGCACCAGCGCCGCGATCGCTTCCTCGTCGTCGGCAGGCAAGGCGGCGAGATCAAGGCGTCCGCTCGTCACCTCGTCCGCCAGGCTGCGCGCATAGCCCGCCTTTTGCCGTGACAGGCCGGCGGCGCGCAGTTCGTCGTCCGTCGCCCGCGCGATGCCGGCGGGGTCGTCTGGATCGCCGACCAGCGCCGCCAGCCGCGCGAAGGTCGCCGCGGCGGAGGTGACGCTCACCTGCTGGCCGACGATGGTGCGCAGCAGCGTCGCATGGCCGCGCGCGCTGATGCGCGGGGCCGGATAGCCGGTGCGGATCAGCGCGGCCGCGAAGGCGGGCTCGCGGGCGCACAGCGCGTCGACGCCCGCGGTGAGATCGGCCGCGTTCAGCCCCAAGGCGCTTGATCCCGCTTGCCCGGCGCGGCAAGGCGCGGCCTTGTTTCGGAAAGGTCGCCCATGCCCAAGCTGATCGTCACCACCCGCGAGGGGGCCGTGCGCGAGCTGGACGGCGAAGCCGGTCTTTCGGTGATGGAGGTCATCCGCGACGGCGGCATCGACGAACTCCTGGCGCTGTGCGGCGGCTGCCTGAGCTGTGCGACCTGCCACGTCCAAGTCGACCCGGCGTTCATGGACAGATTGCCGGCGATGGACCGCGACGAGGACGATCTGCTCGAGTCCGCCGACGGCCGTGACGCCACCAGCCGCCTGTCGTGCCAGATCCCGTTCGGCCCGGCGCTCGACGGCCTGCGCGTGACGATCGCCGCCGAGGAATAGCGCTTCCCAAGCGGCATCAGATCAGCGCCAGCTCGGCGAGCGCGCCCAGCAGCGCGGGCGGCATGTCGACCAGCCCGGCGGCGCCGTCGCCCAGGTCGACCGGCGCGTCCGCGCCTTCCAGATACCGCCACCCCTGGTGCGCGCGCTTGGGCCGCGCCTGCACCAGCACCAGCGCCGGATCGAGGTGGATCGCCACGCGTCCGCCCTCCGCATCCCCGAACCGCTGGATCCGCGACCGGGCGACGAGCTGGTGCTTGATGATCCAGTAGAGCGATCCGTCTCCGACGATCTCCTCGTGTCGCTTGGGGAGGTAGCGCGTGGTCAGGAACAGCGCGCCTTCCGCGGCACGCCCGGCCAGCCGTTCGGTCAGATGGTCGAGGCTGGTGGCGCCGAACGCGACCTTGGTAATGTGGAGAGGCACGTCACCGATGTGGGCGCAGGCTTGGCGCGATCAACCGTGCAGCCGGAACAGCGTCGCCAGCCCCAGGAAGACGCCGAAGCCGCAGCAGTCGGTCATCATCGTCACGAACACCGCCGACGACACGGCGGGATCGACGCGCATCCGCTCCAGCCCGATCGGGATCAGCACGCCCGACAGGCCGGCGACCACGTTGTTGATGAAGATCGCCGACCCGAACACCACCGCCAGGTCGGCGCGCCCGTACAGCAGCCACGACCCGCCGCCGATCAGTAGGCCGAGCAGCAGGCCGTTGCTCGCGGCGATCTTGAACTCGCGGCCGATCATCCGCCACGTGTTGGACGACGTCAGCTGGTTGGTGGCGAGCGCGCGCACCACGACCGCCAGCGTCTGCGTGCCCGCATTGCCGCCCATGCCCGAGACGATGCCCATCAGCGCGGCGAGCAGCGCGTAGCGGGCGATCACCGCATCGAACAGGCCGACGACGCCCGCCGCGATCATCGCCGTGCCGAGGTTGACGACCAGCCACACCAGCCGGGTGCGCACCGTCAGGCCGATCGGCTCGTTGATGTCGCCATCGCCCGCGCCCGACAGACGCAGCGCGTCCTCGCCCGCTTCCTGCTGGATGATGTGGACGATGTCGTCGACCGTGATTATGCCGACGAGCCGCCCGGACGCGTCGGTCACGGCGGCGGAGATCAACGCGTATTTCTGGAACCGGAGCGCGACTTCCTCCTGGTCCATGTCGACCGGGATCAGCGTCTGTTCGCGCTTCATCACGTCGGCGACCGGGACGGCGCGCGGCGTGCGCAGGATCCACGACAGCGCGCAGGTGCCGACCGGATGGTGGCCCGCGTCCACGACGAAGATCTCCCAGAAGTCCGTCGTCAGCTCGTCGTGGCCGCGCAGATAGTCGAGCACGTTGCCGACCGTCCAATGCTCGGGCACCGCGATCAGCTCGCGCTGCATCAGCCGGCCCGCGGACTCCTCGGGATAGGACAGCGCCTCCTCGATCGCGGCGCGATCGTCGGGCTCCATCGCGCGCAGGACCTGGAGCTGGTCCTCCGCGTCCATGTCCTCGATGATCGCGACTGCATCGTCCGTATCGAGCTCGCTGGCGATGTCGGCGACCTGCGTCGCGGTCAGCGCGTCGATCAGCACCTCGCGGACGTAGTCGTTCATCTCCGCGAACACGTCGGCGTCGAGGTGCTCGGCGATCGCCTTGGCCAGCGCCGCGCGCTCGTCGGCGGGGGTCAGTTCGAACAGGTCGGCGATATCGGCGGGGTGCAGCGGCTCCACCAGCGCCTTCGCGGCCGCGGCATCGCCCGCCTCCACCGCGTCCAGCACCGCGCGCACGAAAGCCGGGCGCAGCCGGTCGTCCTCGTCGAGCTGCGTGTCGGGCGGGGTCTCGCCGGTCTGCGGGCGGTCCAGCGTCTCGGCGTCACCCGGCCGCGCGCCGGAGGGGAGGTCGGTCTCGCTCATCGCTGCTCCCTTCCGATGGTGCGTTGCCGCGCCCGTAGCCCGCCGCCGCCCGATTTGCCAGCATCGCGGCCGCCCGATAGGAACCCGCCACGCCCGCCGCCGTTCGGTTGCCCATCGGCGCGCCGATCGCGTGTGCGCCCGCTTCCCCTATCCGGAGATACCCGATGCCCGACCAGTTCAGCACCCTGACAATGACGCTCGAAAGCGGCGATGTGACGATCAAGTTGCGCCCGGACCTTGCACCCGCGCACGTCGAGCGCGTCGCGACGCTCGCCAACGACGGTTTCTACGACGGCGTCGTGTTCCACCGCGTGATCCCGGGCTTCATGGCGCAGGGTGGCGATCCCACCGGCACTGGCATGCACGGGTCGGACAAGCCGAACCTCAAGGCCGAGTTCTCTGCCGAGCCGCACGTGCGCGGCGTGTGCTCGATGGCACGCACCAACCAGCCCGACACGGCGAACAGCCAGTTCTTCGTCGTGTTCGACGATGCCCGCTTCCTCGACAAGCAGTACACCGTATGGGGCCAGGTGACCGACGGCATGGAGCTGATCGACGCGCTCCCCAAGGGCGAGCCGCCGCGCGAGCCCGGCAAGATCGTCAAGATGCGCGCGAGCTGACGCCACGCCCCTCCCGCCGTCCGCGATCCGGCGGCGGGAGGGGCGCTACCCTGCGTCCTTGTCCGCGATCACCTTCACCACCCAATCGTGGAACAAGCGTACCGGCCGCTGCAGCATCGCGCGTGGGCGGCAGACGAACCAATAGCTGTACGGGCTTTCGACCTCGATCCCGAACAGCTTCACCAGCCGCTCGTCGCGCGCGTCGTCGAAATGGCTGCCGTGCATGAACGCGACGCCCAGTCCCTGCGCCGCCGCCTCCAGCATCAGCGCGCCTGAGTCGAACTGGTCCACCGCGAGCGGTTCGATCCCGTCGAGGCCCGCCGCTGCACGCCAGGTGGCGAAGGTGTCGGGCATGTCACGGTGGATCAGCACCGTCTGCGTCGCGAGCTGCTCCGGGCGCAGCACTGGATCGGAGCCGGTCAGCAGCGTGCGGTTGCCAATCACATACACCATGTTGCGATCGAGCCGGCGCGAATAGAGGCTGGGGTCGACGTCCTGCGCGATCGCGATCACCGCGTCCAGGCCGTCGCCGAGCCGGGCGAGCCCATGGCCGGCGGTGTCGATGTCGAGATGGAGTTCCGGATGCTGCGCGCGCAATTCGCCCAGCCGCGGGAACAGCCGCTGCGAGGCGTAGAGCGGCAACACGCCGAGGCGCAGGCGCAGCACCTCCGTGCCGCTCGTCATAGCTTCCACCGCATCCGACAGCGAGTCCATCACCGGGGCCAGATGGGCGAGCAGCCGCTCACCGTCGGCGTTAAGCGCCAGCGCCTGGTGCCGCCGTTCGAACAGCGGCTTGCCGATGAAGCGCTCCAGCGTCTGGACCCGCCGGCTGAGCGCGGGCGCGGACAGGGCCAGCTCCTGCGCGGCCGCCTTGATCGAGCCCAGTCGAGCCGCCTGGACAAAGGCCTCGATGGCGGTGAGAGGTGGCAAGCGGCGCATCAGTCCCTCGCTGGATGTAACGCCCCCGTTACGCTGGCGATTGCGCAAAATGCAATCGGTCCAGTTCATTTCGCACTTGCACAAAAACTGATCGAAGTTCAGAGAGAACAGGCCTTTCAGGCATCCTCTCCTAAAAACTTTTCGGGCTGGCCTTCGGGTCGGCCCTTTTTTTGTTCCTGCGCCGGTGGGCCGCTCCAACCGGCGTCGGCTGGTACGCCGGAGTTGCGTTCCTATCTCACACGCTTGTCGGCTTGGTGCCGCCGAGGAAGCGTGACATGGCCGACGTCGAAGCCCCCGCTCGCAAGGTACAGGTGGCCAACGCGCGTCCGGAGGACTCCGGCCGCGGGCTGGCGCATGTGCCGCGCACGCTGATGCAGGCGCTGGGCATCACCGAGGGCGACGTCATCGCGATCGTCGGCAAGTCGACGACGCCCGCCCGCGCCGTGCTGCCCTATCAGGAGGACGAAGGGCTGGAGATCGTCCGGCTCGACGGGCTCCAGCGCGCCAATGCGGGCGTCGGCTCGGGCGATTTCGTCGAGGTGCAGCGCGCCGAATCGAAGCCCGCGACCCGTGTCGTGTTCGCGCCCGCGCAGCAGAACCTGCGGCTGCAGGGCTCGACCCAGGCGCTCAAGCGCACCTTCCTCGGCCGGCCGTTCTGCCAGGGCGACATCGTCGCCACGGCGGGCCAGCAGCGCGTCGGCCCGCAGGACATGCCGGCGAACGTGCGCCAGATGCTCAACGCGCCGGCCTATGCGCTGCAGGAGATCCGCCTGCTGGTCGTCTCGGCCAGTCCCAAGGGCGTCATCCACATCGACGACAATACCGAGATCGAGCTGCGCTCCGAATATGAGGAGCCCGCGCAGGCGCGACGCGCCGACGTCACCTATGACGACATCGGCGGCATGGGCGGCACGATCGACCAGTTGCGCGAGATGGTCGAGCTGCCGCTACGCTATCCAGAGCTGTTCCAGCGGCTGGGCGTCGAGCCGCCCAAGGGCCTGTTGCTCTATGGCCCGCCCGGCACCGGCAAGACGCGGCTGGCGCGCGCGGTCGCCAACGAGTCGGACGCGCAGTTCTTCCTCATCAACGGCCCCGAGATCATGGGCTCGGCATACGGCGAGTCGGAGAAGCGGCTGCGCGACGTGTTCGAGGAAGCAACCAAGAACGCGCCCTCGATCGTGTTCATCGACGAGATCGACTCGATCGCCCCCAAGCGCGGGCAGGTTTCGGGCGAGGCGGAGAAGCGGCTGGTCGCGCAGCTCCTCACGCTGATGGACGGGCTGGAGTCGCGTGCCAATTTGATCGTCATCGCCGCCACCAACCGGCCCGAGGCGATCGACGAGGCGTTGCGCCGCCCCGGCCGGTTCGACCGCGAGATCGTCGTCGGCGTGCCCGACGAGCGCGGCCGGCGCGAGATCCTGGGCATCCACACCCGCGGCATGCCGCTGGGCGACAAGGTGGACCTGGATGAACTGGCGCGCACCACCTATGGCTTCGTCGGCGCGGACCTGGCGGCACTGACGCGCGAGGCGGCGATCGAGGCGGTGCGCCGGATCATGCCGCGGCTGAACCTGGAAGAGCGGACGATCCCGCCCGAGGTGCTCGACACGCTGTCGGTCACACGCGAGGATTTCCTGGGTGCATTGAAGCGCGTGCAGCCGAGCGCGATGCGCGAGGTGATGGTTCAGGCGCCCAACGTGCGCTGGGAGGATGTCGGCGGGCTCGACGCGGCGCAGGAATGGCTGAAGGAGGGCGTCGAGTTGCCGCTGAAAGACCCGGACGCGTTCCGGCGGCTCGGCATCCGCCCGGCCAAGGGCTTCCTGCTCTATGGCCCGCCCGGCACCGGCAAGACGCTGCTGGCGAAGGCGGTGGCGCGCGAGGCGCAGGCGAACTTCATCGCCACCAAGTCGTCGGATCTGCTGTCGAAATGGTATGGCGAGAGCGAGCAGCAGATCGCCCGCCTGTTCAGCCGCGCGCGCCAGGTCGCGCCGACAGTGATCTTCATCGACGAGCTCGACAGCCTGGCGCCCGCGCGCGGCGGGTCGATGGGAGAGCCCAATGTCACTGAGCGCGTCGTCAACACGTTGCTCGCCGAGATGGACGGGCTGGAGGAACTGCAATCGGTCGTGGTGATCGGCGCGAGCAACCGGCCCAACCTGATCGACCCTGCGCTGCTGCGGCCCGGCCGGTTCGACGAGCTGATCTATGTCGGCGTCCCCAGCCGCGAGGGGCGGCGGCGGATCCTGGGCATCCAGACGGAGAAGATGCCGCTGGCCGGCGATGTCGACCTCGACTCGCTGGTCAACCGTACCGATCGCTATACCGGCGCGGACCTGGAGGACCTCGTCCGCCGCGCCGGGCTCGGCGCGCTGCGCCGGAGCCTGAAATCGGCGGAGGTGTGGATGGTCGATTTCGAGGAGGCGCTGAAGGAATCCCGCGCGTCGGTGACGCCCGAGACCGAGCGCGATTACGAGCAGATCGCCGGGCGGCTGAAGCAGGACGCAGCGTCGATGCAGCCGATCGGCTTCGCCCTACCGGCGCCGGCGAAGCGGGAGTAAGGCCAGAACGCGCCTATCCTCCCCCGCAAGGGGGAGGGGGACCAGCGGAGCTGGTGGAGGGGGAGGACTGGCTGACGTTCGCGAGTCCGCCCCCTCCGTCGCCTTCGGCGCCACCTCCCCCTGGCGGGGGAGGAACAGCAAGGTCTGCGTGTGGACCCAAACGAAACACTTTTTAGACGTCGTGAGCGACGATCACGCCATCTCGCAACGCCGACCAGCAGTACGCCAGCAGCGCCACACATCCGGCCCCGGCGATGTAATATGGCCAGCCGTGGCCCACCCCATACAGCGCCACGCCGATGCTCGGGCCGAGCACGAAGCTCGCGCCGTTGACGCTCGTCACCTTGCCCGCGACCTCGCCCTGCGCATCGGCTCCTACCGCGAGGCTCGCGCCGGCCGTGTAGCCGGGGCGGGTGAAGCCGAAGCCCAGGCTCGCGAGCGCATAGGCGGTGCCGATCGCGTAGAGCGAGCCGCCCATCCCCGTCAGCGCGCAGCCCGCACCGGCGACGCCCAGTCCCCACAGCATCAGCGCGCGTGGGCTCAAGTCCAGCAGCGGAATGATCCCCCATTGCGCGAGCAATGTCGCGCCCGCGCCCATCATCAGCACGATCGCGGTCGGCTCCAGCGCTGCGGCGGGGGCGAGGTGCAGCCGGTCGATCACCAGGAAGCCGACGACCTGGCTCGCCATCACCTGTGCATGGCCGCTGACCACGCCCGCGACCATCCAGCCGCGGATGCGCGGATCGAGCCAGCCGACCTTCTCCGCATGGCTGGCGGTCGCGGCGCGCACGCTGGCGCCGGTCGGCTCGCCCCCGATCGAGGGATAGGCGGAGGCGGCGCCATGAGCTGCCGCGTGCGGGGCGCCCGCGGTCACCCGGTCGTCGGGCAGCATTACGCGCACCGCGATCCACATGCCCGCGCCGGCCAGCGCCGCCACGAATGCCGGCCCCGCCAGCGCGATCCGCACGCCGGCGATGCTGCCCAGCACCAGATAGGGCGCCACCGCCGGGCCCAGGATCGTCCCCAATCCGAAGGCGGAGGCGAGCAGCGTCAGCGCGCGGGTGCGTTCCTCCGGGCTCGTCTCGCCCGCGACCAGCGCCTGCACCGCCGGCGGCGCCGCCGCGCCGAACGTGCCGTAGATCAGCCGCCCGGCGATGAAGAGCCCGAACGCGGTGCCGCCCGCGATCCAGCCGTTGATCCCGGCCGCCAGGAACGCCCCGCACGTCGACAGCGAGACGACATAGCCTGCGAGGCCCAGCAGGATCATCGCGCGGCGCCCGTGACGGTCCGATCGGGTCGCCCAGAACGGCGCCGCGATCACCCACAGCAGTGCCGAAACCGAAAAGGCCGCGGCGACCGCGCTGTCGGCGACCCCGAGCTCCCGCCCGAGCGCCGGCAGAACCGACTGGAGCGCGGTGTTGCCCGCCGCGATCGTCAGCATCACCCCGAACAGCAGCGCGAAGCGGCGGTCGGGCGGCTTGCGCGCGACGGCACCGATCACGGCTGGCTCCAGCGATACGAGCGGCCGACGCCGGCGACGGCGACCTCATAGGCCGAATACCAGCCGGCGCGGCCGGCCTCGCGGACCGCGGCATGGTCCGCCTGCGCGCGCCAGGCGAGCGCGCTCGCCTCGTCCGCCCACCAGCTGACGGTGATCCCGACCCCGTCGGCCCCGCGCACGCTGTCGAGCCCGCGAAAGCCGGGCTGAGCGGCGGCGAGCCGCGCCATCCGGTCGGCGGCCTCGGCATAGCCGGCCTCGTCCGTGTCGGTGCGGCGGTTCAGGAAGATGACGGCAGTCTGGCCGATACGATCGTCTTGCATCAAATGGGTCTACGCCGCCGGCGATCGGCTGCAAACCGGCCGGCAATCAGCGACGCTTGAAAGTCGTCGTCGTTCTTGCGACGGAGAGTGTCGCGGACAGCAATCACGTCAGGATCCCATGCCACCTTCCTCCAGCACCGGTACCGCCACGACGACGCAGGCCCGACGGGCGCATCGGGACGCCGGCGTTCCCTCCCCCTGGGGCATGTTCCTGTCGGGATTCGTCAAGCATCCGGTGATGGTCGGCTCGATCATGCCGTCGTCGGGCAAGCTGATCCGCAAGATGCTGGGGCCGGTCGACTGGGCGAATTGCAAGCTGTTCGTCGAATATGGCCCGGGCGTCGGCACCTTCTGCCGCCCGATCCTCGACCGGATGGCGCCGGACGCGAAGCTGATCGCGATCGACACCAACAAGGAGTTCATCGGCTATCTGCGCGACACGATCCCGGATCCGCGCTTCTCCGCGGTGGCGGGGTCGGCGGCGGACGTGGAGCGGATCGTCGCCGAGCACGGCTTCGCGCACGCCGATTACGTCCTGTCGGGCCTGCCGTTCTCGACGCTGCCGCCGGGCGTCGGCCCCGCGATCGCGGCCGCGACCCACCGCGTGCTGCGCGTCGACGGTGCGTTCCTGGTGTACCAGTTCAGTCCCAAGGTCCGCGACTTCCTGACGCCGCACTGGGACCGGATCGATCACGACATGGAATGGTGGAACGTGCCGCCTGCGCAGTTGTATTGGGCGTGGAAAGGCTGACGCAGGGCCGGCTACGTCCGGCCCGATGCGCAAAGCGCAGCGTCGGGCCCGGCCGGCGGGTCGGCGAAGCCGAACCCGTTCGACGGCGGCTTTGCCGTCGTAACTTGCTACCTTCTTAAGAGCCTTACGTCGGGCGGTCATGGGGCAAAGCCCCTGACGTCGAAGCTCGGCTATGCCGAGCCCGGCCGGGCCAAGTGTTGCGCCGCTACGCAGCGCACCGGCGCTCCGCGCCTACAACTTGGCCGTCAGCTCCGGCACCAGCTTGAACAAATCCCCCACCAGGCCGACGTCCGCGACCTGGAAGATCGGTGCGTCCTCGTCCTTGTTGATCGCGACGATGATCTTGGAGTCCTTCATGCCGGCGAGGTGCTGGATCGCGCCCGAGATGCCAACCGCGACATAGACCTCCGGTGCGACGATCTTGCCTGTCTGGCCGACCTGATAGTCGTTGGGCACGAAGCCTGCGTCCACCGCCGCCCGGCTGGCGCCGACGCCCGCGCCTAGCTTGTCGGCCAAGGGCTCGATCAGCTCGCGGAACTTCTCGCCAGAGCCGAGCGCGCGACCGCCCGAAACGATGACCCGGGCACTCGCGAGCTCGGGACGCACGGACTTCGCGATCTCCGATCCCTCGAACGTCGAGAGGCCCTTATCACCGGTCGACGCCACCGCCTCGATCGTGCCGCTGCCGCCCTCGGCCGCCGCCTTCTCGAATGCGGTGGTACGGACCGTCAGCACGAGCTTGGCATCCGACGTCTGCACCGTCGCGATCGCGTTGCCGGCGTAGATCGGCCGGGTGAACGTGTTCTCGCTTTCGACCGACAGGATGTCGCTCACCTGCATCACGTCGAGCAGCGCGGCGACGCGGGGTGCGATGTTCTTGGCGCTGGTGGTCGACGGCGCGACGAACGCGTCGTGGTGGCCCATCAGCTCGACGATCAGCGGCGCGACGTTCTCGGCCAGCGCGTGCGCGAACGCCGCGTCGTCGGCGACATGCACCTTGCCGACGCCGACGATCTTCGCCGCCGCCTGCGCGACCGCATCGACGCCCTGGCCTGCGACGAGCAGATGCACCTCACCCAGCTTCGCCGCCGCGGTCACCGCATTGAGCGTCGCATCCTTGATCGCCGAACCATCATGCTCGACCCATACCAGCGTCTTCATCGCTTCATCCTCTCGACCTGTTCATCGCGCCTGACGCGGCTCAGCTCTTGCTGATCCCCATCGCCGACAGTTTCATCACCAGTTCGTCCACGTCGGCGACCTTGACGCCGGCCTGGCGCTTGCCCGGCTCCACGACCTTCAGCGTCGCGATCCGGGGCGTCACGTCCACACCGTAATCGGCCGGCGTCTTCTGCGCCATCGGCTTGGACTTGGCCTTCATGATGTTGGGCAGGCTCGCATAGCGCGGCTCGTTGAGGCGGAGATCGGTGGTGATGATCGCCGGCAGCTTGAGCTTGTCCGTCTCGGCGCCGCCGTCGACCTCGCGCGTCACGCTGACGGAGCCGTCCGCGATCACGACCTTGGACGCGAACGTGCCCTGGCCCCAGCCGAGCAGCCCGGCGAGCATCTGGCCGGTCTGGTTGTTGTCGTCGTCGATCGCCTGCTTGCCCAGGATCACCAGATCGGGCTTCTCCTCCTCGACGATCTTGGCGAGGATCTTGGCGACGCCCAGCGGCTCGACGCGCGTGTCGCTGGTGACGAGGATCGCGCGGTCTGCGCCCATCGCGAGCGCGGTGCGCAACGTCTCCTGAGACTTCGCCTCGCCGATCGACACGACGACGATCTCGGTGACACCGGCTGCCTTCAGCCGGATAGCCTCCTCGACCGCGATCTCGTCGAACGGGTTCATGCTCATCTTGACGTTGGCGAGATCGACGCCCGTGCCGTCCGCCTTTACGCGCGGCTTCACGTTATAGTCGAGCACGCGCTTGACGGGGACCAGTACCTTCATTGCATCCGCTCCAATATCGTCACCCCAGCGAACGCTGGGGTCTCCCGGTTATGACGCGCTTCCCATCGGGGAGATGCCAGCGTTCGCTGGCATGACGAAGGGTCACGGGTTGCTTCACGCCACCTTCTTCACCTCGGCGACGATCTTCTGCGCCGCGTCGCCCAGGTCGTTGGCCGGCACAATCGCGAGGCCGGAGTTGGCCAGGATCGCCTTGCCCGCCTCCACATTGGTGCCCTCGAGCCGGACGACAAGCGGCACCGAAAGGTTCACCTCCTTTGCCGCGGCGACGATGCCGTCGGCGATGATGTCGCAGCGCATGATGCCGCCGAAGATGTTGACCAGAATGCCCTTCACGTTCGGATCGCCCAGGATGATCTTGAACGCCGCCGTCACCTTCTCCTTGTTAGCGCCGCCGCCGACGTCGAGGAAGTTCGCCGGGAACATGCCGTTCAGCTTGATGATGTCCATCGTCGCCATCGCCAGGCCGGCACCGTTCACCATGCAGCCGATGTCGCCGTCGAGCTTGATATAGGCGAGGTCGTATTTTGACGCCTCCAGCTCCGCCGGGTCCTCCTCGGACTCGTCGCGCAGCGCGGCCAGGTCCTTGTGGCGGAACATCGCATTGCCGTCGAAGCCGACCTTGGCATCGAGTACCAAGAGCTTGCCGTCCTTCGTCACGGCGAGCGGGTTGATCTCGATCTGCTCGGCGTCGGTGCCGAGGAACGCGTCGTACAGCTTGGACGCGGTCGACGCCGCCTGCTTGGCGAGATCGCCGGTCAGGCCGAGTGCGGCGGAGACGGCGCGGCCGTGGTGCGGCATGAAGCCGGTCGCGGTGTCGATGTCGATCGCGTGGATCTTCTCAGGGCTGTCGTGCGCGACCGTCTCGATGTCCATGCCGCCTTCCGTCGAGACGACCATCGAGACGCGGCCGGTCGCGCGGTTGACCAGCAGCGCGAGGTAGAACTCCTTGTCAATGTCGGCGCCGTCGGTGATGTACAGGCGGTTGACCTGCTTGCCATGCTCGCCGGTCTGGATCGTAACGAGCGTGTTGCCGAGCATGTCGGTCGCCGCCGCGCGGACCTCGTCCTCGCTCCAGGCGAGGCGCACGCCGCCCTTGGCGTCGGGGGAGAGTTCCTTGAACTTGCCCTTGCCGCGGCCGCCGGCGTGGATCTGGGACTTCACGACATAAAGCGGCCCGGGCAGCTTCTTTGACACTTCGACGGCCTCCTCGACGCTCATCGCCGCGTAGCCGGCGGGGACGGGGACACCGAACTTGGCCAGCAATTCCTTGGCCTGGTATTCATGGATGTTCACAGGTGCGCCCTCGCGGTTCGAAGATCGGGAATGGTCGGCCTAAAGCACAGCCGGGCGGCCGAATCCACCCTGCCGGGATGCGGCTCCCGCCAGCGGACGCGTGGACCCGGCGGGCGCGACGCGTCCACGAGGCGGCCTTCAGCGCCTCCGGCCGCGGTGCGACGAGGAAGCCGACGATCCCGCGTCGCCGCTCGACACCTGGGCAGCTATGACAAGCACGTCATTGGGCGAAAATTAAACATTGTTGGCGATACTCGCGTCCATGGATCAGCCAGCCTATTCTCCCGAGGACCCCACAGGCGGCGACGACGAGCACCGCGTCGCGCTGCGCAAGTCGGTCCGGATGCGCGCCCATCTGCGCGACCGGGGCACGACACGGTTCGAGATCGACGTCGTCGACCTGTCCGTCACCGGCTTCCGCGCCGAGACGAGCTTTACGCTGTGGCCCGGGACGACCGTGTGGCTGACGCTGCCGGGCCTCGCCGGGCTGGAAGCGGTGGTCGCGTGGCGGGACAAGTATCGGTACGGTTGCGCCTTCACCAAGCCGCTGCATCCGGCGGTGTTCGACCACATTGTAGCGCTGTCTCGCGCTTGAGCGCGATATAGCGCTACAATGTGGTCCGGCCGGCGGGTCGGCGGCGGAGCCGACGAGCCCGATCCGACGTCATGCGGCGGCTTGGCCGTCGCTTCTTCTGTCCTTTCACTTCAGGCGCGCCGACGGCAAAGCCGCCGTCGTGACGTTGGACGGCTCGGCTATGCCGAACCGCCAGCCGAGTCGGCCCGTGCGCTGCGCGCGTCGGCGCGGTCGTGGCCGCGCCTCGGGCCGTCAGTCAAACAAGCTCGACACGCTCGTCTCGTCCGCGATCCGCTTGATCGCCTCCGCCAGCAACGGCGCGATCGTCAGCGGGCGGATGCGGCCGCCTGCGCCCAGATCGGCACCGATCGAGTCGGTGATGACCAGTTCCTTGAGCACCGAGGACTCGACCCGCGCCACCGCCGCGCCCGACAGGACGCCGTGGGTGACATAGGCGACGACCTCCTCCGCCCCCGCCTGACGCAGCGCCGCCGCCGCGTTGCACAGCGTGCCGGCGCTATCCACGATATCGTCGATCAGCACGCAGAACCGTCCCTCGACGTCGCCGATGATGTTCATCACCTCCGACTCGCCCGCCCGCTCGCGCCGCTTGTCGACGATGGCCAGCGGCGCGTTGTCGAGCCGCTTGGCAAGCTGGCGCGCACGCACCACGCCGCCGACGTCGGGGGAGACGACCATCAGGTTGCGGCTGCCGAACCGCGAGCGGATGTCCGCGCTCATCACCGGCGCGGCGTAGAGGTTGTCGGTCGGGATATCGAAGAACCCCTGGATCTGGCCTGCATGCAGGTCGACCGACAGCACCCGGTCCGCGCCCGCCACCGTGATGAGGTTGGCGACCAGCTTGGCCGAGATGGGCGTGCGCGGCCCGGGTTTGCGGTCCTGCCGCGCATAGCCGAAATAGGGGACGACGGCGGTGATCCGCTTGGCCGACGCGCGCTTCAGCGCGTCGATCATGATGAGCAGCTCCATCAGATTGTCGTTGGCGGGAAAGCCCGTCGACTGGATGACGAACACGTCCTCGCCGCGGACATTGTCCATGATCTCGACGAAGATTTCCTCGTCCGCGAACCGCCGCACCAGCGCCTCGGTCAACGGCACCTCGAGATACGCAGCGATCGCGCCCGCGAGCGGCAGGTTCGAGTTGCCGGTCATCAGTTTCATGGGTGCGGGTTCCTCGCGTTAGGGCGCGGTCTTTAGCGAGAGCGGATACGATCGCCAATTGCGGCATCGGATTATTCCGGCTACATTTTCGGCCGGAGAATATGATGCGACACATGCCGATGGCGGAGTTCAAGGACAAGATGGCCGAAACGATCGCCGCTGCCGAGGCGGGCGAAGACATCGTCATAACGCGGCATGGTCGGCAAACGGTGCGCCTCGTTCCGGTGGAGGAGGAACGGCGCATCCGGCAGCGTGCAGCCGTTGAAGGATTGATCGCTTTGGGCGAGGAGATCCGAAGCAAGCAAGGCCCAACGACCCGAGCGGAAATCCGGGACTGGATCGACGAAGGGCGTCCGTGACGGCGGTCGTGCTGGACGCGTCCGCCACCGGCGCGATCCTGTTGCCGGACGAGGAAGGTGCGATGCGCGAGCATGTGCTGCGCGCCACCCGCGAACATGACCTCCATGTACCAGCCATATGGGCTGCCGAGATCGCCAGCCTGACGATCAATGCCTTTCGTCGCAAACGTTTGGGACCGGAAGACCTGATGCGGGTCTGTGCGCAAGCCGACCTGTTCCGCAGAACGGCCATCATCGCGCCCGATCCACCCACCCATGTCGTGGTCGGCTTGGCCCGCGAGTTCGGATTGAGCGCGTATGACGCGTCCTATGCGGTGCTTGCCCTCGAGCTGTCCGCCACCTTGCTCACCGGTGACAGCAAGCTTCGCATCGCGGCTCCGCGGATCGGGATCGAGCTGTTCGCGTGACGGGTCTGATCCTACGACGGATATCATGACCACCATCACCCGCTTCGCCCCGTCTCCAACCGGCCGGTTGCACGTCGGCAACATCCGTACCGCGCTGCTGTCCACGCTGTTCGCGCGCGCCACCGGGGGCAGGTTTCTGTTGCGGATCGACGATACCGATGCGGCACGCAGCGAGGAGCGGTTCGTGGACGCCATTCGCGCGGACCTCGAATGGCTCGGCCTGCACCCGGACGGCGAGGAGCGGCAGTCGGCGCGGGGTGCGCTGTACGACGCGCGGTTCGCTGAGCTGGTCGCGAGCGGCCGCGTCTATCCCGCTTACGAGACGCAGCAGGAGCTCGACCTCAAGCGCAAGATCCAGCTCGGCCGCGGCCTGCCGCCGATCTACGACCGCGGCGCGCTCGCGCTGGCCGATGCCGAGCGCGCCGCGCTGGAAGCGGAGGGCGTGCGCCCGCACTGGCGCTTCCGGCTCGATCCCGGCGCGATCGAGTGGGACGACCTGATCCGCGGCCCCCAGCGGTTCGACGCTGCGACGATGAGCGACCCCGTCGTACGTCGCGCCGACGGCTCGTGGCTGTACCTGCTGCCGTCGGCGATCGACGATGCCGACATGGGCATCACCCATGTCGTGCGCGGTGAGGATCACGTGTCCAACACCGCGCTCCAGCTCCAGATGTTCGCCGCGATGGGCGCGACCCCGCCTGCCTTCGCCCACACGGCGCTGCTGACGGGAGCGGAGGGCAAGCTGTCCAAGCGGCTCGGCAGCCTGGGCGTCGATCATTTCCGGGACGCGGGGGTAGAGCCCGCCGCCGTCACCGCGCTGCTCGCGCGGATCGGCACCAGCGATCCGGTCGAGCCGCTCGGTCTGGACGACCTCGCCGCCGGTTTCGGCTTCGACCGGTTCGGGCGCGCGCCGGCGCGGTTCGACGAGGAGGAACTGGCGCAGCTCAACACGCGCATCGTCCACGCGCTGGCATTCGGGGCGGTCGCGGACCGGCTGCCCGCCGGCATGGACGTGGCGGCGTGGGAGGCGATCCGGCCCAACCTCCACACGCTGGCCGAGGCGGTCGACTGGTGGCGGGTGGTGACCGGCCCCGTCGAAGCTGAGGCGCCACTGGAGGATCGCGACTTCCTCGCCGCCGCGGCCGCCGCGGCCGCTGCGATCGACTGGACGGCGGGCGATCCATGGCATGCGCTCACCAATCGGCTGAAGGAGGCGACCGGGCGCAAGGGCCGCGCGCTGTTCCTGCCGCTGCGCCGCGCGCTCACCGGGCTCGATCACGGCCCCGACATGGCCGCGCTGCTGCCGCTAATCGGGCGCGAACGGGCGATCGAGCGGCTTGCGAAATCCTAGCGTTCCGTAGCGTCCGCCCGTTGCGAGCGCCTGGGTGCTGGTGTATCATTGCCTGACCGGCCGAAAGAGCCGGCGTGTGCGTACCCCCTAGGAGAGTGACTGAAGGAGCCCCCCACCATGTATGCTGATCGTCACGCCCGCTCAGGGCGCGTCCATCCCGTAAGCCTTGCGACCAGCCTGTCCCTCACCGGCGCGATGATCGCCGGGCTGATCTTTTCCGCCCCGCATATCACCCACGGCCCCAGCGAGGTCGATCTGGTGGCCCGCAACATTCCGGTCCCGCCGCCACCGACACCCGAACCGCTCAAGCCGCAACCCAAGAGCGCGGCGACCCCGCACGCCCAACCATTGATCGCGCCGCCGCCGCAGGTGCCGTCGCCGCCCACCGCCGGGCCGATCGCCTTTGACCTGCCGATCCAGCCGGCGACGCCGCCGGCCACCGCGCTCGATCTTGGCCCCGTGCCGCTTCCCACCGCCAGCCCGACCGCCGCCGAGCCCGCGCTCGTCGATCCCAGCGTCGACCCGCGCTACGCCGACGCGCTCCAGCCCGCCTATCCGGCGGAGGAACGCCGCGCCGGACGCGAGGCGAAAATAACGGTGCGCGTGCTGGTCGGCATGGACGGGCGGGTGAAGCAGATCGAGCCGGTCGGATCGGCGCCCGAGTCGTTCCTCGCCAGCACCCGGCGCCAGGCGCTCACCCGCTGGCGCTTCCGCCCCGGCACGCGCGGCGGCATCCCGGTCGAGGCATGGCGGACGATGACGGTCCGCTTCGTGCTGGACGCGGAGTAGCGGCCGACCCGCGGAGGCACTGAACGACGGAACACGCGGGGCTGGTCGGCCCGGCCCCGCGTCACTATCTTCGGCATCAATGGCCTTCCTGCAGTTCCTGTCGCCGCGCCGCGCCTATCTCGACCTGCGGGACTTCCTGTCGCGTCGGCGCCCGCATCAGTTCGTCTTCGCGTCGGCGGCGGTGGCGCTGACCGGGCTGGCGCTGTTCGAGATCGCGCACGATTCGCACTATGTCGCCGAGTACCACCGCAACATCATCTATGTGCAGCAATGGCCCGCCGATCGCAGCGAGGCGCAGATCCTCGCGCAGCAGAAGATCGACAAGGTCGCCGACGACAAGCGCGAGGCGGAGATCAAGGCGGCGCAGGACAAGCAGCAGGCGGCGTTCAAGCGCATCGACGATGGCCTGAAGAAATACGGCATCTGAGCGTGCCGTCGTCGACGATGGCGGAGGATGCGCGCTGGATCGGCGCGGCGCTCGCGCTGGGTGAGCGGGGCAGGGGGCGGACGGCGCCCAATCCTAACGTCGGCTGCGTCCTGGTCCGTGATGGCCGTGTCGTGGGTCGGGGCTGGACGCAGCCCGGCGGGCGCCCGCATGCCGAAGCGATGGCGTTGGCTGAGGCCGGCGAGGCGGCGCGCGGCGCGACGGCGTTCGTGACGCTCGAGCCTTGCGCGCACGCCTCGCCACGGGGGCCGGCCTGCGCGGCGCTGCTGACGGCGGCCGGCGTTGCCCGCGTGGTGGCGGCGTTGCGCGACCCCGATCCGCGCACCGACGGGCGCGGGCTGGATCGCCTGCGGGAGGCGGGGATCGCGGTGACGATCAGCGTCCGCGAGGCGGAGGCGGGGCGCGCGATGGCGGGCTTCCTTACGCGCCTTTCCCTTGCACGGCCGCACGTGACGCTGAAGCTCGCGACCTCGCTCGACGGCGCGATCGCGATGGCGTCGGGCGAGAGCCGCTGGATCACGGGGCCGGAAGCGCGCGCGCACGCGCATCTGGAGCGCAGCCGGTGCGAGGCGATCCTGGTCGGGCGCGGGACGTGGGAGGTGGACGCGCCAGCGCTCGACGTGCGGCTGCCCGGGCTGGAGGCGCGGTCGCCACGGCGCGTCGTCCTCTCCTCTCGTCACACCCGCGAAAGCGGGGGCTCATCTCCCGACCCGTCCACCATGGCTCAACCGCAGGAGATGGGTTCCCGCTTTCGCGGGGATAATGTGGTGTGGTTGGGCGGGCCGGCGGAGATATCCGACCTCGCCGGCGTGGACCACCTCCTGGTCGAGGGCGGCGCGGGCGCGGCCGTCGCGTTCCTCGCCGCCGACCTCGTCGATCGCCTGCTGCTCTACCGCGCGCCGATCCTGATCGGCGGGGGCAGGGCGGCGCTCGGTGACATCGGGCTCGGCAGCCTCGCTGAGGCGCACGAGCGTTGGGCCCTGGTCGACGAACGCCGGCTTGGCGCGGACCGCCTGGAGGTCTACGAGCGCCACACCGCATCCGCCGGGATGCGGTGACAGCGAGGACGCGATGTTCACCGGCATAATCTCCGATATCGGCACCGTCCGCTCTGTGGCGCGGACCGGCGACACCCGCGTCGTGATCGACTGCGGCTACGACACGGCCACCATCGACCTGGGCGCGTCGATCGCCTGTTCAGGCGTGTGCCTGACCGTGGTCGACAAGGCGCCGCCAAGCTCCTCAGGTGGCGAGCCAGGCTGGTTCGCGGTCGACGTGTCGGGCGAGACGCGCTCGCGCACCGCCGACGGGCAGTGGGTGGAGGGTCGGCGCCTCAACCTCGAACGCGCGCTGCGGTTGGGCGACGAACTGGGTGGCCACATCGTCACCGGCCATGTCGATGGCCTCGCCGAGGTGATCCGCGTCGAGCCCGACGGTGATTCAACCCGGCTGGAGATCGCGGTGCCCGCCGCGCTCGCGCCCTTCGTCGCTGGCAAGGGATCGGTCACGGTCGACGGCGTATCGCTGACCGTCAATCGCGTGCTCGACGACGACAGCGACGGGGGCGCCGACGACGGGAGCGGCCGCACCTGGATGACGCTCAACATCATCCCCCATACCCAGGGCGCGACCACGCTGGGCGATCTTGCGCCCGGCCAGTCGGTCAACATCGAGATCGACGTGCTCGCCCGCTACCTCATGCGCATGGAGACGTATCGCCGTGGCTAAATCTGCTGAACTGGCGCGGCTGCGCCACGCATTCCTGTCGAGTCCCGAGGAGATCATCGACGAGGCGCGCAACGGGCGCATGTTCATCCTGGTCGACGACGAGGACCGCGAGAACGAGGGCGATCTCGTCATCCCGGCGCAGATGGCGACGCCCGACGCGATCAACTTCATGGCGCGTTTCGGCCGCGGCCTCATCTGCCTCGCCATGACGAAGCGGCGCGTCGACCAGCTCGGCCTGTCGCTGATGAGCCGGCACAACGGTACGCGCCACGAGACCGCCTTCACCACCTCGATCGAGGCGCGGGACGGGGTGACGACCGGCATTTCGGCCGCTGATCGCGCCCGCACGGTCGCGGTGGCGATCGACGCGGGGAAGGGCGCGGACGAGATCGTGACGCCCGGCCACGTCTTCCCGCTCGTCGCGCGCGACGGCGGCGTGCTGGTGCGTGCGGGGCATACGGAGGCGGCGGTGGACGTCGCGCGGCTCGCCGGGCTCAATCCCTCGGGCGTGATCTGCGAGATCATGAACGACGACGGCACGATGTCGCGGATGGACGACCTCGTCTCGTTCGCGCAGTTCCACTCGCTCAAGATCGGCACGATCCGCGACCTCATCGCCTATCGCCGCCGCAACGACCATCTGGTCGAGAAGCGCACGGAGATGAACTTCGACTCGCGCTGGGGCGGCCGGTGGCGGGCGATCACCTATTACAACAAGGCGAGCGGCGACGAGCAGGTCGCACTGGTGAAGGGCCATATCGATCCCGACACGCCGACGCTCGTCCGCATGCACACGCTGTCGCTGTTCAGCGACACGTTCGGCGAGGATTCGAGCCGTTCCGACCTCCTGTCCCGATCGATGGCAGCGATCGCGGCGGAGGGCGCCGGCGTGATCGTCGTCATCAACCGGCCGATGAAGGACTGGGTCACCCGCTCGATGAAGCTGCGCGCGGAGGGCAAGGACGCCGCCGCGCCCGAGGTGGAGGAACTGCGCGACTATGGCATCGGCGCGCAGATCCTGGCGGAACTCGGCGTTCAGGACATGGTGCTGCTGACCAACACGCACCACACGCTGGTGGCGCTCGGCGGATACGGCCTGTCGATCGTCGGCGAGCGGCCGATCGACAGCCCTGGCGTCGGTGTCGGCACCGGCGTCGGAGAGGGATGACATGGCGCGTATCCTGATCGTCGAGGCGCGCTTCTACGGCCATCTGAACGACCTGCTGCTCGACGGCGCGCGCGCGGCCATCGCGGCCGCGGGGCACGAGCATGAGACGGTGACCGTCCCCGGCGCGCTGGAGATCCCCGGCGCCGTCGCGCTGGCGGCCGAGTCGGGGCGGTGGGACGCGTTCGTCGGCCTGGGCGTCGTCATCCGCGGCGAGACCTATCATTTCGAGATCGTCGCGGGCGAGAGCGCGCGCGGGCTGATGGCGCTGAGCATGGACGGGATCGCGATCGGCAACGGCATCCTGACCGTTGAGGACGAGGCGCAGGCGCTCGCGCGCGCCCGTCGCACGGAGAAGGACAAGGGCGGCGAGGCGGCGAAGGCGGCCCTCGCGATGCTTGCGCTGCGCGAGCGGCTGGGGTGACATGACGGGACGGTGACCGGCATGGCCGCACTCTCCTACGCCGCGGGCCCTGCCCATGATGGCCGGCCGGCATGAGCGCCGTCAACGATCCCGCGCGATACAGCGAACAGGTGGCGATCGAACCCGCCGACATCGATTTCATGGGCCACGTCAACAACGCGAGCTACCTGAAATGGGTGCAGGCCGCTGTCATCGGCCACTGGCGTACCGTGGCGCCGCCGGACGCAGTGGCGAGCTATCTGTGGATCGCGGTGCGGCACGAGATCACCTATCGGCGCCCGGCGTTCCTGCACGACGCGGTCGTGGTGTCCGTGCGGCTCGACCGGGTGAAGCGCGAGAGCGCGTTCTACGACACCGTGTTCACGCGCGATGGCGAACTGCTGGTGGAGGTCACGTCGCGCTGGTGCTGCGTCGATGCGGCGACGCATCGGCCGGTGCGGCTGGACGATGCGGTGGTGGCGATGTTCCTGCCGGAGGGATGAGCCATCCGTCCTGCCGGAGGGATGAGGCGGCCGGTATCGTCCGACCGCCCCTGCCTGCCTCAGGGCATCAGCACCGTGTCCACGACGTGGATCACGCCGTTGGACTGCATCACATCCTTGATCGTCACCGTCGACATGCCGCCCTTGGCGTCGGTGAGGACGAGCTTGCCCATCTTCATCG
>NZ_CAXSHM010000024.1:14363-49620 GCF_964237335.1 uncultured Sphingomonas sp. | reverse complement strand
CGCCAAGACAGGCGACAGCCTGGCGGTCGATCAGACGATCCTGGAACTGGAATAACAGTTTGGTGAGCAACGCATCTGCAACAGGCCCGGGGGCGCCAGCGCTTACAACCGTCGGAGACCTTAGACAGTCGCTGCTGACACCTCATCGTGCCGATCTCGCGGGGCTGGCTGATCGCGATAGGCTCCGGCGGCTGGTTCCTCGCGCAGGGGTGGACTTCGCCTCCAACGACTATCTGGCGCTGGCCTCGTCGGATCGCCTCCGCGATGCGGTCGCCGCCGCGCTCGCGCGAGGCGTGGCGATCGGGTCGGGCGGATCGCGCCTGCTCCGGGGTAATGATCCCGAGCACGCGGCGCTAGAGGCGGAGGCGGCGCGCTTCTTCGGCGCGGAGACGGCGCTGTTCCTGTCGAGCGGCTATGCGGCGAACCTGGCGCTGTTCTCGGCGCTGCCTCGGCGCGGCGACCTGGTCGTGTACGATGCGCTCATCCATGCAAGCGCGCATGACGGGATGCGGCTCGGCCGCGCCGAATGCGAGCCCGCGCCGCACAACGACGCCGGCGCGTTCGATGATGCGATCATCCGCTGGCGGCGGTCGGGCGGCACCGGGCGGGTCTGGATCGCGGTCGAGAGCCTGTACGGCATGGACGGCGACCGCGCGCCGCTGGCGGACCTCGCCGAGATCGCCGGTCGACACGAAGCGTTCCTCGTCATCGACGAGGCTCACGCGACCGGCGTGTTCGGCGATGCGGGGCGCGGACTCGCCGGGGCGCTCCATGGGCGCGAAGCGGTCGTCACGCTCCACACGTGCGGGAAGGCGCTCGGTGCAGAGGGCGCATTGCTGTGCGGGCCGGCGGTCATCCGCGACGTCCTCGTCAACCGCGCGCGCGCGTTCATCTTCTCCACCGCTCCTTCGCCGCTGATGGCGAGCGCGGTGCGCGAGAGCCTCCGCTGCCTCGCCGACGAGCCCGAGCGCCGTGCACGGCTGTGGCGACGGGTCGCGACCGCCGAGCGGATGCTCGCGCCTTGCGGCGTCGCAGCCACCGGCTCGCAGATCCTGCCGCTCGTCATCGGCGAGGACGCGGCGACGATGCGAGTCGCGGCTTCGCTCCAGCGCGCCGGCTTCGACGTGCGCGGCATCCGGCCGCCGACGGTCCCGGCGGGCACCGCGCGACTACGACTGTCGCTGACGCTCAACGCGAGCGAGGCTGAGATCGAGGCACTGGCGGATGCGATGAGGACGGCGCTGCGATGAGCACGATCGTGGTCACCGGCACCGATACCGAGATCGGCAAGACGGTGTTCGCCGCCGCGCTGACCCACGCGCTCGGCGCGAGCTACTGGAAACCGGTGCAGGCGGGGCTCGACGACGGCAGCGACCGCGAGACCGTGGCCGCGCTGGCCGGACTCGACTCCGCCCGACTGCTGCCCGAGGCATATCGTCTGACGACGCCCTGCTCGCCGCACCGCGCGGCCGCGCTCGACGGCGTGACGATCGATCCGGCGCGGCTCGCGCTGCCGTCGGTCGCCGGTGCCCTGGTTGTGGAAGGCGCAGGCGGCACGCTGGTGCCGATCACCGATGACCTGCTCTTCGCGGACCTGTTCGCGCGATGGCGCGCGCCGGTGGTGCTGGTCGCGCGCACGTCGTTGGGGACGATCAACCACAGCCTGCTCTCGATCGAGGCGTTGCGCGCGCGCGGCGTGGCGGTGCTCGGCGTCGCGTTCGTCGGCGAGGCGGCGGAGGACAGCGAAGCGACGATCGCCCGGCTGGGCGGCGTGCGCCGGCTTGGCCGCCTGCCCCAACTGTCGCCGCTCACCCCGGCGACGCTCGCCGCCGCGTTCGCCGCCGGGTTCGATCTTCAGGACTTCCGATGAGCGGGTCGTCGATCTGGCACCCCTTCACCCAGCACGGATTGGGCGAGCCGATCCCGCTCGTCATCCGGGCCGAGGGCGCGGCGCTGTTCACCGCCGATGGTCGCCGGGTGATCGACGCGATCTCGTCCTGGTGGGTGACGACGCACGGCCACGGCCACCCCCGCATCATGGCGGCGATCGCGGATCAGGCGGCCAGGCTGGACCAGATCATCTTCGCGGGCTGGACGCACGAGCCGGCGGAGACGGTCGCGCGCGGGCTGCGCGCGATCATGCCCGACGCGTTGACCCGCGTGTTCTTCTCCGACTCCGGATCGACCAGTGTCGAAGTCGCGCTCAAGATGGCGCTCGGCTATTGGCGCAATCGCGGCGAGCCTCGCCACCGCCTGCTGGTGATGGAGAACAGCTATCATGGCGACACGATCGGGGCGATGTCGGTCGGCGAGCGTTGCGCGTTCAACGCCGCCTACGAGCCGTTGTTGTTCGACGTCGGCACCATCCCCTTCCCCTACGCCGGACAGGCGCAGGCGACGCTCGATGCGCTGGAGACCTCCTGCCGGGAAGGCGCGGCGGCGTTCATCGTCGAGCCGCTGATCCTCGGCGCGGGCGGGATGCTGATCTATTCCGCCGACACGCTGGCCGAGATGCGCCGTATCTGCGCCGCGCACGACGTGCTGTTCATCGCTGACGAGGTGATGACCGCATGGGGCCGGACCGGCACGCTGCTCGCCTGCGAGCAGGCGGGGATCGTCCCCGACATCCTGTGCCTGTCCAAGGGGCTGACCGGAGGCGCGGTCCCGCTGGCGGTGACGATGGCGACCGAACCGATCTTCGCGGCGCACTGCTCATCGGACCGCGCGCGGATGTTCTTCCACTCGTCCAGCTACACCGCCAATCCGCTGGCCTGCGCGGCCGCCGCCGCCAACCTCGCGATCTGGCGCGAAGAGCCGGTGCTCGACCGGGTGCGGAGCCTGGCGGCGCGGCAGCGGGAGCAGCTCGCGGCGATCGCCGCGCTGCCGAACGTCCGCAATGCCCGCGCGCTCGGGACGATCACCGCCGTCGAACTCGGCGACGCCGGCGGGTATCTCTCGGACCTCGCCCCGCGCCTGCTCGCCTTCTTCCGCGATCATGACCTGCTGATCCGCCCGCTGGGAAACACGATCTACGTCATGCCGCCTTACTGTATGGACGATCGTGACCTCGCGCTCGTCTATGAGCGTGTCGCCGATGCTGCCGGATTGGCGTGACCTGGGCGTTTGCGATCCGTGATAGTCGCAGGCGAGTGTGGCATGCTTAGCATCCAAAGGCATCAGTCTTGATCGTAGCCCGCGTTCCACTGATCGCCGACTGGATGGCCGACCGGGCGGACGGCAAGCCGCTCGACATGCCCGCCCTATCCGCCGCCGCTCCGATCGTGACGCGCGTCCGGCAGTAGCCGAAGATCCGGTCCGTCGTCGTGGGTCGCGTCGATAGGCTCGCACCGACCATGTGCGGATCACCCTGATCGGTGCCGACCTCATCGACTTCCATGGCCCGGCGCTCGACGATCACGTCAAGTCGCTCGTGCGCAACTCGTCCGGCTCCATCGAGCGCCGTGACCATAGGCCGCGTCGGTATGGCGAGCACATACTGGTGCCGGCGCCTCGGACCGGCGCAGATGCCCAGCCGCGTGCCTTTCGCGGGCGCTCCGGACCGCCTGAGCGTGAAGTCGATACATCAAGGTGCCGGTGTTTTTCTCAATCGTTCCTGAGGGAACCAGGAAACATGGCGGGTGTCGCTTTTACTTGAGGACCGTTTGGCCGGCGGCGAAACGGTTCGAGTCGACCCGTGGCGCAACCCGCGTCGACCGGTCTTGCGATACCAGGCACGTACCGCCTAAGCTCGGCGCTATAACGGGGGGAACCGGGTGTCATGAAGCTGAAGCTGCTGTCCGCCGTTGCCTCGCTCGCGCTCGCGACGGCCGTCCAGGCGCAGTCGGCCGCCGGCGCGGCCGATCAGAAGGCGCTGGAGGCGCGCTTCGACCAGTCGATCAGCAGTGCGGACCAGCTCGACTGGCTGCGGACGATGAGTTCGGCTCCCAATCATGTCGGCAGCCCGCACGACCGCGCCAACGCCGAGATGGAGCTCGCGCTGTTCCGCAAATGGGTTGGGACGCCCACATCGAGACGTTCAGCGTGCTGTATCCGACGCCGATCAGCACCGTGCTCGAACTCGTCGCGCCTTCGCGGATCGCGCTCGGCGGGCAGGAGCCCGCGGTGCCGGGCGATCCCAGCACGGCGGACCTTTCGGGCGCGCTGCCGCCCTATGTCGCCTATCAGGGCGACGGGGACGTCACCGCGGCGGTCGTCTACGTCGACTATGGCATGCCCGAGGATTACGACGCGCTCGCCGCCCGCGGGATCGACGTGCGCGGCAAGATCGTGCTGGCGCGCTACGGCGGCGGTTGGCGCGGGCTGAAGCCCAAGCTGGCGCAGGAGCATGGCGCGGTCGGCTGCCTGATCTATTCCGACCCGGCCGACGACGGCTATGCCGATCGCGATCCCTATCCGCGCGGCGGCGGCCGGCCGGCGGCGGGCGTGCAGCGCGGATCGGTGCAGGACATGATCACCTATCCGGGCGATCCGTTGACCCCGGGCGTCGGTGCGACCGCGGACGCGAAGCGGCTGACCCGCGCGCAGGCGACCACCATCCTGAAGATCCCGGCGCTGCCCATCTCCTATGCCGACGCGCAGAAGATCATGGCCGGGCTCGAAGGCCCCGTCGTCCATGGCCGTGCGCGCGGCGCGCTGCCGTTTGCCTATCACTGGGGCGGCACCGATGCGGTGCGCGTCCACCTGGCGGTCAAGTCCGACTGGTCGATGAAGCCCATCTACGACGTGATCGCGACCATGCGCGGCAAAACCCTGCCCGACGAGTGGATCGTGCGCGGCAACCATCACGACGGCTGGGTGTTCGGCGCGGCCGATCCGCTGACCGGTCAGGTCGCGCTGATGAGCGAGGCCAAGGCGCTCGGCGAGCTCGCCCGCACCGGCTGGCGACCCGACCGGACGATCATCTACGCAAGCTGGGACGGCGAGGAGCCGGGGCTGCTCGGCTCGACCGAATGGGTCGAAACGCACGCGGACGAGCTTGCGCGACACGCCGTGCTCTACGTGAACACCGACGAGAACGGGCGCGGCTTCCTGGGCGCGGAGGGAAGCCACGACCTCCAGCATTTCGTCAACGCGGCCGCACGCGACGTCACCGATCCGCAGACCGGCATGTCGGTGCTCGACCGGCTACGCGCGGAGACGCGTGCCGGCGCCTATGTCGGTGCGGGCGGACGCGCACCCGAAGTTGCGGTACTCGAAGCCGCCCGTGCCGGCGATGACATGCCGGTCGGCGCGCTCGGTTCGGGTTCGGACTATTCGGCGTTCCTCCAGCATCTGGGCATCGCGTCGCTCAACCTGGGCTTCGGCGGCGAGGGCGCGGGCGCCGGCTCGTACCATTCGGCCTATGACACCTTCACCCACGTGACGCGCTTCGACGATCCCGGACTGGTCTATGGCGCGGCGCTGTCGAAGCTCGTCGGCCGGATCGTGCTGCGCGCCGCGGACGGCGAGCGCGTGCCGGCACGCTATGGAGACTTCGCCGTCACCGTATCGCGCTACGTCGCCGAGGTGAAGAAGCTCGCTGTCGATCAGCGCGACAAGGACCGGCAGCTCGGCGACCTGAGGCGCGACGGTGTGTTCAAGCTCGCAAGCCTTGCGGAAGACCCGACGGTGGCGCCCGAGGACAAGGGCGTGACGCCGCTGCTCGACACGCTCGCGCTGGAGGACGCCGCCGACCGGCTCACGCGCTCCGCCCGCGCCGCCGACGCCGCGCTGGAGCGCGCGGCGACGCTGCCGCCCGCGACCCGCGCGGCGGTGGAGGCGGACCTGCGATCGATCGATCAGTTGCTGCTCGATCCCGCGGGCCTGCCGGGTCGGCCGTGGTACCGGAACCTGATCTATGCGCCCGGCACGCTGACCGGTTACGGCGCGAAGACGCTGCCCGGCATCCGCGAGGGGATCGAGCAGCGGCGCTTCGCCGATGCCGCTACCTATGTGGCGCGAACCGCCGCGGTGCTGAACGCCTATGCCGCCCGGCTCGACGCTGCCGTGGCGCTGACCAAGGCCACCGCGCCCTGACGTGAGGGGGCGCGGCAGGCTCGGGCCGCCGGGCGCCTTGCCGGTGAAGCCGGGCGCCTCGATCAGCGGCGCGAGGATGGCGAGGAGCGCACGACGCTCGCCGGCCGCGATGCCTGAGGCGAAGCCGACATGGTCGAGCCGCCCGGTGGCATCGTACTGACCGAGTAGGAGCGAGGCGACGCTGTCGTCGCCCGGGCGGATGATCGCGGAGATTTCCGCTCCTCCGGGACGTTGTCGGGTTCATGTCACCCAGCGTGATCGAGACCACCTGGAAAGGATTTCCCATGGCCCATCGATTGAAGCCGCTCGACTAGCAGGTGATCGTCGTCACCGGCGCTACCAGCGGCAATGGCCTCGCGATCGTCGAGCAGGCGACGCACCGCGGCGCAGCGGTGGTCGCGGTCGCGCGCAACGAGGCGGCGCTTGATGCCCTGCGCGTCCGCTTGTCGGCCAAGGGCGCGCGGATCGCCACCTGCGTGGCGGATGTGAGCGATGCGGCGGCGGTGGAGCGCATCGCCGAGGCGGCGGTGGCGGCGTTTGGCGGGTTCGACAGCTGGGTCAACAATGCCGGCACGGGCACCTACGGCACGCTCGAACAGGTGCCGGTCGCGGACCATCGCCGCGTGTTCGACGTCAATTATTTCGGCGTGCTGCACGGCTCGCTGGCGGCCGCCCATCACCTGCGCGCACGGGGCGGCGGCGCGATCGTCAATGTGGGATCGATCCTGGGCGATCGCGCGATCCTTCAGCAGGGGCCGTATTGCGCCACCAAGCACGCGGTCCAGGCGCTCACCGACACGCTCCGCATGGAGCTGGAGCGGGACGGCGCGGGTATATCCGTCACGCTGGTCAAGCCCGGAGCGATCGACACGCCTTTCCCGGAACACGCCCGCAACTTCATGGACCAGCCGCCGCGCCTGCCGCCACCGCTTTACGCGCCGGAGGTCGTAGCCGACGCCGTCCTGTTCGCCTGCGCCAATCCGCGGCGGACGCTGTATGCCGGCGGCGGCGGGCTGTTGTCCTCGCTGTTCTCGCAGGCCGCGCCGCGGCTCGCCGACGCGGTGATGGAGGCGGTCGGCACGCGCGCCCAGCAAAAGCCTAACGACGCGGGCGATCCCGCGCGGCGCGACAACCTCTACGAGCCACGCGCCGACGCGCTGCGCGGCAGCCAGCAGGTGCATGCGCGCACGTCGAGCGTAGCGCTCCAGCTCCAGAAACTGCCGCAGGGGCTGTTCACGATCGGGTTGATCGGCGCCGGCACGATGCTGGCGGTCGGCAGGCGGCTCGCGAAGGGACGCTGACGATGGCCGCCAGCGGCGTCGCCGCGCACCGGGACTTCGACGTCGTGCTGGTGCTGAGCGGCGGCAACGCGCTCGGCGCCTTCCAGGCGGGCGTGTACCAGGCGCTGCACGAGCACGATCTCCAGCCCGACTGGATCGTCGGTGCCTCGATCGGCGCGATCAACGGCGCGCTGATCGCCGGATCGGTGCCCGAGCGCAGGATCGAGACGCTTCGCACCTTCTGGCGGCCGCAAAGCCATGGGTTCGGACAGCCCGGGAGCGCCTGGTTTCCGTCCGCGGCGGAGATCACGCGCCGGACCGGTGCCGCCACCTGGACGTTGGCGACCGGTCGCTCCGGCATCTTCGGGCCGCTGCTGTCGTCGCTCTCGCCCTGGACTGACGACAGGCGGGCGTTGTTCGACACCGGGCAGCTTTCCACCACGCTCGCACAATCGGTCGACTTCGACGAGCTCAACGGCGGACGGTGCCGCTTCACCGCCACGGCGGTCGATCTGGCCACCGGTGACGATGTCGCCTTCGACAGCCGCGACACGCGCATCGATGCCCGTCACATCCGCGCCAGCGCCGCGCTGCCGGTGGTGTTCCCGCCGGTCGAGATCGACGACCGCTGGCTGATCGATGGCGGCATCTCCGCCAACCTGCCGCTCGATCCCGTTCTTGGGGCCGCAACGCCGCGGCCGGTGCTGTGTCTCGCGGTCGATCTCCTCCCGCTTGCCCAGGCGCTGCCGCGGACGCTGGGGGAGACGGCGAGCCGCATGCAGGACCTGATCTTCGCCGCCCAGTCGCGGCGCACGATCGCACGCTGGCAGGGCGCGCACGCGGGCAAGGACGACGTCGGGATCGCGCTGGTGCGGCTGCCCTATGCCGATCAGGCGATGGAGGTCGCGGGCAAGGCGCTCGACTTCTCGGGCGCCACGATCGAGCAGCGCTGGGCCGCCGGCCACGCGTCGGCGACGCGCGTGATTGCCCGCCTGGAGGCAGGATCGCTGCCGATCGGCGACGCGGGCCTGAACGTCGTCGAGATGGAATAGGCCGCAGCCGCAGGACGCTCGTGGCTCAGGCGGTACTCGCGTCGACCGCCGAACCGCCGGCCGGCGTCGCCGATCGCAGCCACGCGCCATGGATGCCGGGCGGGATGCGGTGCGGGATGCGGACGGACGCGACGGGCGGCGCCTCGACACGCCTCGCATCCAGTATCTCCAACGCCGTACCATCGCCGGCGGCGTCGATGACGAACCCCAGCAGCCAGCCGTCGTCCTCGTCCGCATCCGCCGAACGCGGCACGAACACGAACTCGCCCGCAATGCTGCCCGGCCCGAACTCGTGCAACTGCCGCGTCCCGCGCTCCAGATCATGCTTGATGAGCGGCGCCTCGCCGACCAGCGTATCGGTCAACTGGTCTGGAAGGCCGAGCGCATAGGCATGGCGATAGGGCAGGCCGGTGCGGCGCTCGTCGACCGTCGGCAGCTCCTGCGGTGCAGGATCGATCGCGCGCTGGTCCACCGTGCCGGTCGCGGGATCGATCGTCCAGCGCTCCAGCCCGCGCGGCAGCTCGTCGGGCGCGTTGTTGTCGCCGGCGAACATGCGATCATAGGCGACGACGTCGACCACCACGCGCCCGTCCGGCAGATCATAGGCGTTGGCGGTGTGGAACACGAAGCAGGGGTCGATCGAGAACCACGCGATGTCCTCCGCCTCGCCGTCGCGCGGTAGCAGCCCGATCCGGGCAGGATGCTTCTCGTTCCAGCGATAGGGGAAGCCGTGCCCCGCCAGCACCGTGCGCATCGACAGGGTCAGCGGCAGGTCCATGACGATCACGAAGCGCTGCGTGATCGCGCAATCGTGGATCAGCGGGCCGTGCGACACCGGGATCACCACCGATCGCTGTACCCGTCCGGCGACGTCGACGACGTTGTAGCGGACCCGCTTGGGGTCGGTCGCCTCGTAGCACAGGGCGTGGAGTTCGCCGGTCTCCGGATCGCGACGCGGGTGGGCGGTGAACGAGCCAGGCAGGGTGCCGCCGAAATCGTCGTACCGCTGCGTCTCCAGATGCTCGTCGAAGCGCACTGGCGTGCTGCCCGCCTCGACCAGCGCCCAGCCGCTGCCGGCGTGGTTTAGCACGCTGGTGTTGACGGTGTCGAAGATATGCCGGGGGCCGGGACGTGCCTCGCGGCGGCGACCTCGGTCGAGCGGATCCAGCGGTTGCGATACCAATGGGCCTGGCCGCCCTGGAGGCGGATGCCGTGCAGCATGCCGTCACCGGTGAAGAAGTGATAGGATCGCGGGTCGGCGGCGGCGGGGTTGGGACCGATCCGCACGTAGCGGCCGTCGAGCTCGGGCGGGATGGTGCCGTCGACCGCGAGGTCGGTGAGCGTCAGCTCCTCCGTCATCGGCTCGTGGATGCCGGTCAGCAAGGGATGCGGCGCATCGCGGGTCGGCAGCCGGCGCTTGTTGAACGCGGCGATGCCGCTGACGATCGGCGAGGCGACCGCGCCGACGACGGTGTCGATCGCCTGCTCGACTCGGGCAGCCATCGCCGGGCGCTTGGTGGCCGTCACGACGGCGAGACCGTCTGGATGACGTCGAAGCCCTCGAAGCGGGGCGGCCCGAGGTACAGAGGCTTGTGGTCGCCGGCGCCGCGATGCGCGGCGCGGAAGGCCTCCGACCTCGTCCAGCCTTCGAAATCCTCGCGCGTTCGCCAGATGGTATGGGAGGAGTAGAGGACGTGGTCGTCGGCCGCGGGCCCGCGCAGCATATGGAACTCGACGAAGCCGGGCACGCCCGCCAGATGCGAGTCGCGCGACAGCCAGACCTGCTCGAACGCCTCCGCCTCATCGGGGATGACCTGGAAGCGGTTCATGGCGATGAACATGGGCGCGTGATCCTCGGTCCGGTACACGACCCAAGGTGGTGCGGAGGCGGCGGGATACCAGGGCGATGGTGACGCGGCGCCAAACGGCTGGGCAGTTGGTCGAGGCGGCGGGGAGCTATAGGGAGGGGGCTTGATCAACCGGCTCGCCATCTCCGGCTACCGATCGCTGCGCGACGTCGTCATCGACCTCGGCGGGCTCACGGTCGTGACCGGCGCGAACGGCAGCGGCAAGTCGAGCCTGTACCGCGCGCTTCGCCTGCTCTGCGACGTCGCGCAGGGCCGGATCGTCGCCTCGCTCGCCGCCGAGGGCGGCCTGTCCTCGACGCTCTGGGCCGGCCCGGAGAAGTTCAGTCGCGACATGAAGAGCGGCGCGCAGCCCGTGCAGGGCACGCTGCGGACCAAGCCCGTCAGCCTGAAACTGGGGTTCGGCTCGGAGGATTACGGTTATGCCATCGATCTGGGCCTGCCGGTGCCCTCGTCCTCCCGCTTCGCGAGCGACCCCGAGATCAAGGTCGAGGCGGTCTGGGTAGGCGAGATGTACGGGCGCGCGAGCGTCATCGCGGAGCGGCGCGGGCCCGGCACGCGCCTGCGCGACCGCGCGTCGGGCACGTGGCGTGAGAGCAGCGCCGGCCTGTCGCCGCTCGACAGCATCATGACCTATCGCGCCGACGGCGGCGATGGGTTCGAGTTGCTGATGCTGCGCGAGCGGATGCGCGGCTGGCGCTTCTACGACGATCTGCGCACCGACCGTGACGCGCCCGCGCGCCGGGCGCAGATCGGCACCTACACGCCGGTGCTGAGCGGCGACGGCTCGGATATCGGCGCTGCGATACAGACCATTCGGGAAGTGGGCGACGCGAGGACGCTGGCGGCCACGATGGCGGATGCGTTCGACGGCGCGACCTTGGGCGTGGGCGAGCAGTTCGAGGTCGAGATGCGCCAATACGGCCTGCTGCGTCCGCTTGCCGCGGCCGAGCTGTCGGACGGAACGCTGCGCTACATCCTGCTCGCCGCGGCGCTGCTCTCGCCGCGACCGCCCGAGCTGATGATCCTGAACGAGCCCGAGGCGAGCCTGCACCCCGACCTCCTGGCCCCGCTCGCCCGGCTGATGCTCAAGGCGGCCGAGCGGTGCCAGATCATCGTCGTCTCCCATGCACGACCGTTGGTGGATGCCTTGGCCGGGCAAGCAGCGACGACGTTGGTGTCGCTCGAAAAGCAGCTCGGCGAGACGATCGTCGATGGATCGGCAGCATCGGGCTGGGCGTGGCCGTCGCGCTGACGCGACCTTGGGCCCGGCCGCTGTTCCGCTGCCGGCCGACGAAGCCAGTCAGCTTTCGAGCATCGCCGCGATCTTGTTGCCCAGTTCGGTCATGACGAACGGCTTGGTCACCACTTCCATGCCGACGTCGAGATGACCATTGCCGACCGCGGCGTTCTCCGCATAGCCGGTGACGAATAGGATCTTCAGGTCCGGGCGGGTCTCTCGCGCGGCGTCCGCGACCTGCCGGCCGTTCATCCCGCCCGGCAGCCCCACGTCGGTGATCAGCAGATCGATCCGGGCGGCCGAGTGCAACAGCTTCAGCCCCGACGGCCCGTCGTCCGCCTCCAGCGCGGTATAGCCCGCCTCCTCGAGGACCTCGACGATCAGCATCCTGACGGTCGCCTCGTCGTCGATGACGAGCACCGTCCGGCCGGTCCCATCGTCGTTGACCGCTTCGGGCGGACGTTCATCCTCCTCGACGTCCCCGACGTGGCGCGGGAGGTAGAGGCACATCGTCGTGCCCTGCCCGGCCTCGGTATAGACCCGGATCTGCCCGCCCGACTGACGGACGAAGCCGTGGATCATCGAGAGGCCGAGCCCGGTGCCTTGCCCGATCGGCTTCGTCGTGAAGAACGGGTCGAAGATGCGCTCGACGACGTCATTGGGAATGCCCGTCCCGCTGTCGGTGACGCATATCGAGAGATATTGGCCGGGCGACAGGTCGCGCGCGTGCGCCGACCGGTCGTCGAGCCACTTGTTCGCGGTCTCGATGGTGAGGCGGCCGCCTTCGGGCATGGCATCGCGTGCGTTGATCGCGAGGTTCAGCAACGCGCTTTCGAGTTGCACCGCATCGACCAGGGCCGGCCAGAGACCGCCCGCGCCGACGACCTCGACCTTGATGGCGGGACCGACGGTGCGACGGATCAGATCCTCCATGCCGAACACCAGCCGATTGACGTCGGTCGGCTTGGGATCGAGCGTCTGCCGCCGGGAGAAGGCGAGCAGCCGCTGCGTCAGGGCCGCCGCGCGCTGCGCGGAGGTCTGGGCGCCGTTGATGAAGCGATCAAGGCCGTCGGTACGGCCCGCCGCCAGGCGGCGCTCGATGATCTCCAGACTGCCGCTGATGCCGGCAAGCAGATTGTTGAAGTCGTGCGCGATCCCGCCGGTGAGCTGGCCGACGGCCTCCATCTTCTGGCTTTGCCGAAGCGCCTCCTGGACCGACGCGAGCTCGGCCGCGGCTTCCTTCTCGGCGGTGATGTGCCGGCCGGTGGCGTAGATCAGGCCATCTTCGGCGCTCGCCACCCAGGACAGCCAGCGAAAGCCGCCGTCGCGATGCCGGTACCGGTTTGCCGTCTGCCGCCCGATGCCGCCGGCCAGCAGCGCCAGTCCCTCGCGCGCGCTGCCTTCGTCCTCGGGAAGCAGGAACTCGAACAGCGAGTGGCCGATCATCTCGTCGGCGGTCCAGCCGAGCGTCGCCTCGACGGACGGGCTGACCGAGCGGAAGACGCCGTCCAGATCGATCACCAGAAGCAGGTCCTGCGAGTTGCGCCACATCCGATCGCGATCGGCCGTACGGTCGGCCACCTCCTGCTCCAGCGAGGCGTTCAGCCTGGCGAGCGCGTCGGCCGTCTCCTTCTGGTCGTGGACGTCGGTGTTGGTGCCGATCCACCGCACGATGCCGCCTGCATCGTCCCGGATCGCGATCGCGCGGGCGAGATGCCATCGATAGGCGCCATCGGCCCGCCTCAGCCTGAACTCGGTCTCATAGATGCCGCCCGACGCGAGCGACGCCGACCAGCGCGCCGCCGCCGCCGGAACGTCTTCGGGATGGACCATCGCCGTCCAGCCCGTCCCGTCGAGCGCGCCGCTTCCCAGGCCGCTATAGTCGTAGACCCGCTGGTTGAACCAGTCGAGCATCCCGTCGGGCGACGAGGCCCAGACGTGGTTGGGCATCGCCTGCGCGAAGGTGCGGAACTCCGCCTCGCTCTTGGCGAGCGCCGCCTGCGCAGCCTTTCGCTCGGTGATGTCGATGAAGGTGCAGATCGCGCCGGTCAGGACGCCGTCGAGGATGATCGGCTCGGCGCGGTACTCGACCGGAAAGGCGGTGCCGTCGAGGCGGAAGAACAGCTCGTCCAGGATGTGCGCCGCACTGCCCGTCGCGGCGGCGTGGTAGATCGGACAATCGGCGCGGTCATAGTGGCTGCCGTCCGGGTGCGAGTGGTGGATCAGATTGTGGAGCGCGCGCCCGATCACCGCTTCGCGGTCCTCGAACCCCAACATGGTCAGGAACGCGGCGTTGCAGAGCGTCGTGAGACCGTCGCGGTCGACGGCGTAGAAGGCCTCGGACGTCGCATCCAGCACCTGCGCCGCGGACGCTTCGGCGGCGATCAGCGCATGTTCCGCCGCGACCCGCTCCGAGATGTCGTATCCGCCGACGAAGATCCCCGAGACGGCTCCGTCGTCGTCACGGACGGGTTCGTAGACGAAGTCGATGAACTTGGCCTCGCTCTCGCCGGCGAGCTTTACGGGGAGGGCGCGCGCGCTGAACCTCCTGCCGCTCGTGTAGACTTGATCAAGCAGCTCGTAGAAGCCTTGTCCCTCGAGTTCGGGGAACACCTCCCGGACGGATCGCCCGAGGAAGTCTCGCGTCCCGGCGATCCGGACATAGGCGTCGTTCACATAGTCGTAGACGTGATCCGGTCCGGCCAGCATCGCGACGAACCCGGGCATCTGCCGCAGCATCGCATAGTGCCTGTTGCGCTCCTTCTGGAGCCGGCGCGAGTCGGCGACCTTCTCCGTCGTCTCGATGCACGGGCAGAAGAGCCCAACCACCGTCCCGGCGTCGTCGCGGATCGGCGTATAGGAAAAGGCGAAATGGGCCTCCGCGAGCCCGCGTCCGCGATCGAGCTGCAGGGCGATGTCGTCCATGTGCACGGGCTCGCCCGCGAAAACCTGGTCGAAGAGCGGGACCAGATCGGCCGCGACCTCGGACCAGACCTCCAGGAACGGCCGCCCCAGTGCGGCCGGATGCTTGTCGCCCAGCAGCGGCGCATAGGCGTCGTTGTAGATGAGCGTCCGGTTCGCACCCCAAGCGAGGAACATGGGCTGACCCGCCTCGAGCAGCACGCCGACCAGCGTCGCCATCTGCAGCGGCCAGGAGGACGGTGCGCCGAGCGGCGTTGCCGTCCAGTCGGTGGTGCGAACGCGTCGCCCCATGTCGCCGCCGCCGCGCAGGAAAGGGAGGTTGGCCGCATCGGAGCTCATGGCCGCCACGCTTCATCATCCGTTACGTTGAACATCGTTTGCCGAGCTAACGTCGGTTTTCGTTCGATGCCAGTGATTGCTGATGCCACCATAGGACCCATAGCTGTCGGTGAGCGCACCCGAAGGCCCCGTGTTGACATCGCCGGGGTCGCACGTTCACTCCTCGCCGCGCCCACCATCGAAAGGCCGTGTTCCTCGCCGTCGGGATGACGGCTTTTCTCGGCGGCGGTATGGCACGAGCCGACGCGATGATTAGGAGGACGGCGTGGCCGGTCTGTGGTTCGAAGAGTTTGTGGTCGGGCAGCGGTTCCGTCATGAGGTTCGCCGGACGGTAACCGACATGGACAACACGCTGTTCTCCGCGCTGACCTACAATCCCGCACCGATCCACATCGATCACGACTATGCGGTCGGCACCGAGTTCGGGCGCCCGTTGATGAACTCGCTCTTCACGCTGGGGCTGGTGATCGGCCTGTCGGTGCAGGACACGACGTTCGGCACGACGGTCGCGAACCTCGGGATGACCGACACGAGCTTCCCCAAGCCCGTCTTCGCAGGCGACACGATCCGCGCGGAGACCGAGGTGACGGCGCTGCGCCCGTCGTCGTCGCGGCCCGGGCAGGGGATCGTCACCTTCGAGCATCTGGGCCTCAACCAGCGCGGCGAGATCATCGTCAGGACGAGCCGGTCGGCGCTGATGATGGCCCAGCCACGAAGCTCACCACCGGTCGCGCCGCGAATCGCGCCGGCGGGAGACCCGTCGTGAGGCTGCGATCGTTGTTGTTCGTGCCGGGCGATAGCGCGCGCAAGGCCGCTCGCGGTGCGGTGTCGGGCGCCGATGCGCTGATCTTCGACCTCGAAGATGCGGTCGCGCCCGAGAACAAGGCGGCGGCGCGGACGCATGTCGCGTCGCTGCTCGCCGCCGACGATACGCGTGACTGGCTGTTCTGGGTGCGGGTCAACGCGTTCGACACCGGCCTGACGATGGACGACCTCGCCGCGGTGGTCGTGCCCGGACTGGATGGCGTGATGCTGCCCAAGGCGGAAGGCGCGCGCGACGTCGAGCGACTGGGCCATTGCCTCGACGCGCTGGAGGCCGCGCGCGGCATGGAGCGCGGGCGCGTCCGCATCCTGGTGGTCGCGACCGAGACGCCGGCGGCGATGTTCGCGCTCGGCAGCTATGCGCCCGCGCATTCCCGGCTCGCCGGGCTCACCTGGGGTGCGGAGGACCTGTCGGCGGCGCTGGGGGCGAGCGGCAACAAGGATGCGGACGGACGGTGGCGCGCGCCCTATCTCGCCGCCCGTACGCAATGCCTCTTCGCGGCCGCCGCGGCCGGGGTCGCGCCGATCGACACGCTGTTCGCCGACTTCCGCGATGGCGAAGGCCTTGCCGTCGATTGCGGCGCCGCGCGGGCCGACGGCTTCACCGGTCGGCTGGCGATCCACCCCGATCAGGTGGCGATCATCAACGCGAGGTTCCGGCCGTCGGCCGGCGAGATCGCCGCGGCACGGCGGCTGGTCGACGCCTTCGCCGCGCAGCCCGGTGCCGGCACGATCGGGCTCGACGGACGCATGGTCGACATCCCCCACCTGAAGGCAGCCCGGCGCGTCTTGGCCGATGCCGGCGAAACGGGCTGACCGCATCTCGGCTGATCTGGTCTAAAGCCAGCCTCATGCGTTAAGTACAGGCAAAGGCGGCGTTGTTTGGCCATCGCCGCTGCCCGGACCATGTCTGGACGGGGCGGGGGACCACCGGCGCGGCGGAAAAAGGATCATGAGCATGGACGGATCGGGCGAGATGGCGATCTCCCGCCGGGGCATATTGGTCGGCGGTGCTGCGACGGCGGCGCTGACGACGATGCCGCTGGCAGAGGCGCAGTCCCGGACGGTGCGGCCGCAGCCGCAGCCGTCGATGATGAAGGTATCGATGACGGTGAACGGCAAGCGCCAGTCGCTGACGCTCGACACGCGTACCACATTGCTCGACGGCCTGCGCGAGCACCTGCGGCTGACGGGCACCAAGAAGGGGTGCGACCATGGCCAGTGCGGTGCCTGTACCGTGCTGGTGAACGGCACGCGGATCAATTCGTGCCTGAGCCTCGCGGTGATGCACGAGGGCGACGCGATCACCACGATCGAGGGGCTGGGGACGCCCGAACACCTCCACCCGATGCAGGCGGCGTTCGTGAAGCATGACGGCTATCAGTGCGGCTACTGCACGCCCGGGCAGATCTGTTCGGCGGTAGCGGTGCTGGGCGAGATCAAGGCGGGGGTGCCGAGCCACGTGCAGGCCGACGTGACCGCGGCCCCGCAACCGACCAACGTGGAGTTGCGCGAGCGGATGAGCGGCAACATCTGTCGGTGCGGCGCCTATTCGAACATCGCCGAGGCGATCACCGAGGTCGCCAGCCAGGGGAGCACCCGCGCATGAGGGCCTTCACCTACGAACGTGCGCGTACCCCGGCGGAGGCGGCGGAGGCGGCGGCTGCGGCGGCGCGGCCGGGCGCGAAGTTCATCGCGGGCGGCACCAACCTGCTCGACCTGATGAAGCTGGAGATCGAGACGCCGACGCACCTCGTCGACGTGCAGGATCTGAAGCTCGACCAAATCGAGCCGACGACGGAGGGCGGACTGCGTATCGGCGCGACCGTCACCAACACCACGCTAGCCAGCGATCCGCGCGTACGGCGCGACTATGGCGTGCTGACGCGCGCGATCGTCGCGGGCGCATCGGGCCAGTTGCGCAACAAGGCGACGACCGCGGGCAATCTGCTCCAGCGGACGCGCTGCCCGTATTTCTATGACACCAACCAGCCGTGCAACAAGCGCCGGCCCGGTTCCGGCTGCGCGGCGATCGGGGGCTATTCGCGGCAATTGGGGGTGATCGGCACCAGCGACGCGTGCATCGCGACCCATCCCGGCGACATGGCGGTGGCGATGCGGGTACTGGACGCGACCGTCGAGACGGTGGACGCGGCCGGCCAGACGCGCGCGATCCCGATCGCCGATTTCCACCGGCTGTGGGGCGACACGCCGCAGATCGACACCAATCTGAAGACCGGCGAACTCATCACAGCGGTGACGTTGCCGCCGCCGATCGGCGGCACGCACCTCTATCGCAAGGTGCGCGATCGTGCGTCCTACGCCTATGCGCTCGTGTCGGTCGCGGCGGTGATCCGGCCGGACGGCAGCGGGCGGGTCGCGATCGGCGGCATCGCGCCCAGGCCGTGGCGCATCGAGGCGGCCGACGCCGCGATGCCGCAAGGCTCGCGCGCGGTGGCGGACCGGCTGATGGCCGGCGCGCGGCCCACGGCGGACAATGCGTTCAAGGTGCCGCTGGTCGAGCGGACGCTCGCGGCGGCGATGGCCGAGGCCAAGGCCCAAGCCCAAGCCCAGACGACGAAGGTGACGGCATGAAGTTCGACACGCCCGCGGGACGGAACCCGATCGACCAGCTGAAGGTGATCGGCCGCCCGACCGACCGCATCGACGGCCCGCGCAAGACGACCGGCACCGCGCCCTACGCCTATGAACGGCACGACGTCGCGCCGAACCAGGCCTATGGCTATATCCTGGGCGCGGGCATCGCCAAGGGGCGGATCGTCACGCTCGACGTCGCGGAGGCGAAGGCCGCGCCGGGCGTGGTCGCGGTCGTCTCGACGCTCGACCTTGCGCCGTTGCCGCTCAGCTCGATGAACGTCGCCAGCCTGTTCGGCGGCGCGACCGTGCAGCATTATCACCAGGCGATCGCGCTGGTCGTCGCCGAGACGTTCGAGCAGGCGCGCGCCGCCTCTGCGCTCATCCGGGTCGATTACGCACGCGCCGACGGCCGCTATGATCTAACCAAGCTGGCGCCGACCGCGCCGCTGACCGGCGGCAGCAGTGGGGAGGGGTCGGGTGCGCCCGCCATCGACCGGGTCGGCGACTTCGACCAGGCGTTCGCCACCGCGCCGGTGACGGTCGATGCGGCCTACACGACGCCCGACGAGACCCACGCGATGATGGAGCCGTTCGCCAGCATCGCCGCCTGGGACGGCGACCATCTGACGGTGTGGACGTCCAACCAGATGATCGCCTGGATGAAGCGCGATCTCGCCAAGACGCTGTCGATCAGCCCTGAAAACCTGCGCGTCGACTCGCCGTTCATCGGCGGGGGCTTCGGCGGCAAGCTGTTCCTGCGCACGGACGCGGTGCTGGCCGCGCTGGGCGCCAAGGCGGCGGGGCGGCCCGTCAAGGTCGCGATGCAGCGGCCGCTGATGATGAACAACTCGACGCATCGCGCGGCGACCATCCAGCGGATCCGGCTGGGCGCGACGCGCGACGGCAGGCTGACGGCGATCGCGCACGAGAGCACCAGCGGCAACCTCCCCAAGGGCAAGCCCGAGACGGCGGTGTCGCAGACCAAGCTGCTCTACGCAGGCGCCAATCGGCTGACGGCGATGAAGCTGGCGGCGATGGACCTGCCCGAGGCCAATTCGATGCGCGCGCCGGGCGAGGCGCCGGGGCTGATGGCGCTCGAGATCGCGATGGACGAACTGGCCGAGCGACTGGGGATGGACCCGGTCGAGTTGCGCGTCGTCAACGACACGCAGGTCGATCCCGAGAAGCCCGGCCGACCCTATTCGCAACGCCACCTGATCGAGTGCCTGCGCACCGGCGCGGACCGGTTCGGCTGGTCGCGGCGCAACGCCCGGCCGGCGCAGGTGCGCGATGGCCAGTGGCTGGTCGGGATGGGCATGGCCGCGGGCTTCCGCAACAACATCCTGACCAAGTCGGCGGCACGCGTCAGCATCGACGACCAGGGCGTCGTCGCCGTCGCGACCGACATGACCGACATCGGCACCGGCAGCTACACGATCATCGCGCAGACCGCGGCGGAGATGATGGGCGTGCCGCTCGACAAGGTCGTCGTGACGCTGGGCGACAGCTCGTTCCCCGTCTCGTCGGGATCGGGCGGGCAGATGGGAGCGAACAACTCGACGTCCGGCGTCTATGCCGCCTGCATGAAACTGCGCGAGGCGGTGGCGCAGAAGCTGGGCTTCACGTCAGGCGAGGTGACGTTCGCCGACGGCCAAGTCCGCTCGGGCGATCGCAGCGCGGCCCTCAAGGCCGCCGCCGGACTGTCGGTGGAGGACGGCATCGAATATGGCGATCTGGGCAAGCAGTATCAGCAGTCGACCTTCGCCGGCCATTTCGTCGAGGTGGGCGTCGACGCCTATACGGGCGAGACGCGTGTCCGCCGGATGCTGGCGGTGTGCGACGCGGGCCGCATCCTGAACCCCAAGGCGGCGCGCAGCCAGGTGATCGGGGCGATGACGATGGGAGTCGGCGCGGCGCTGAGCGAGGAACTGGCGGTCGACACGCGGTTCGGCTTCTTCGTCAACCATGACCTGGCGCAATATGAGGTGCCGGTCCATGCCGACATCCCGCACCAGGACGTGATCTTCCTCGACTATCCGGACGACAAGTCCTCGCCGATGAAGGCCAAGGGTGTCGGCGAACTGGGACTGTGCGGCGTCGGCGCGGCGATCGCCAATGCGGTGTACAACGCGACCGGGGTACGGGTGCGCGATCACCCGATCACGCTCGACAAGCACCTCGCTCGACTGCCGCGCATGGCCTGATGAATGCCAAAACCGCCCGCCCGATCAGGGGCGGGCGGGTGCGGTCGACGCCGGGACTGGGGAGGCATCCGCTCCCTCCGCCAGTCCGCCGCCGAGCGAGCGGTACAGCTCCACCAGATTGCTGCCGCGGTTCAACCGCGTCGTCACGAGCTGTTGCTGCGCGGCATAGGCGGTCCGCTGCGCGTCGAGCGACGTCAGGAACGAGTCGACCCCGGCGCGATAGCGCGCGTCGGCGAGCTTGGCGGCGATCTGGGCCGCGTTGGCGCGCGCGGATTGCGCGGCGATCTGCTCGTCGATCGTGCCGCGCTGCGCCAGCGCGTCGGCGACCTCGCGGAAGGCGGTCTGGATCGTCTTCTGGTAGGTCGCGACTGCGGCCTGGCGCGAGGCGCGGGCATAGTCGAGATTGCCCTTGTTCCGGCCACCGTCGAACAGCGGCAGCGAGATCGACGGACTGGCCGCGAAGGTGCCCGATCCGGCGCCGAACAGCCCGCCAAGCGCGGTGCTGATCGTGCCGAGCGTCGCCGTCAGCGAGATGGTCGGGAAGAACGCCGCCCGCGCCGCGCCGATGTTGGCGTTCTGTGCGATAAGCTGATGCTCCGCCTGCAGCACGTCGGGGCGGCGCAGCAGGACGGTGGACGAAAGATCCGTGGGCAGCACCTCGATCCCGGCGCGCAAGTCGCCCAGCGCGCTCGGCAGAAGCGCCGGCTCGACCGGCGCGCCGACCAGCAGGTCGAGCGCGTTGCGGTCGCGAGCGACCTGCGTCCGCAGCACCGCGATGTCGTTGCGCGCCGCCTGGTAGTTGGTCTCGGCCTGGCGCGATTCCAGCTCGGAGGCGACGCCGATCCGGAACTGCGCGGTGGTCAAGTCCAGCGTCTGCTTGAACGTACCCAGCGTCTGCTGCGACAGCGCGAGCTGGTCCTCGTCCGACGCGATCGTCAGCCAGGCCGTGGCGATCTCGGCGATCAGGGTGATGCGGGTGGTGCGCTGCGCTTCCTGCGTCGCGAAATATTGTTCGAGCGCCGCCCGGGTCAGGTTGCGGACGCGGCCGAACAGGTCGACCTCATAGGCCGAGACGCCGACGTTGGCGGAATAATAGGCGATGTTGGTCGATCCCGAGCCGACCGTCGATCCCACCGCGCCGGTGCCGGTCGACGTGGTGGTCCCGGTCGTCGTGCCCGTCGTGGAGCCCGTGGTCGTTCCCGTTCCCGTCGTGGTGGTGCCGGTCGAACCGGCGCCCGTCGCGCTTCCCGTGGCGGCGCTCGCGGCGCCGAGCAGGTTGTTGGTATAGGTCGCCGAGCCCGAAAGCCCGGTCGTCGGCACCAGATCGGCGCGCTGGACGCGATATTGCGCGCGCGCCTGCAGCACGTTGGCGGCGGCGACCTGAAGGTCGCGGTTGTTGTCGAGCCCGCGCTGAATCACCTGGCGCAGCGACGGATCGATGAAGAAGTCGCGCCAGCCCACCCGGGTCACGTCGCGCGCGTCGGTCGCCGCGGACGGATAGGTGCCGCCCTGTGGCAATGCGGCCGGGACGCCGCTTGCCGGGCGGATGTAATGGGGCGCGAGGTTGCACCCGGCGAGCATCGTGCCCGCGGCCAGCGTCGCCAGGAGGGGCAGGCGGCCCCGCAAAAGATCGGTCACGGCCATCAGGCTCCCTGCGGCGCGGGACGCGCGCCATCGGCATCGGGTTCGGCGTGGCGGGCTCCGTCGCGGTCGCCACCCTGGGCCGTCCTGCCGCCGTTTCTGTCGAACAGGCGCAGCACGACGACGAAGAACATCGGCACGAAGAAGATCGCGAGGATCGTCGCTGACAACATCCCGCCGACCACCGCACGGCCGATCGCGTTCTGCGCGCCGGCGCCAGCGCCCGTCGAGATCGCGAGCGGGAACACGCCCAGGATGAACGCGAACGACGTCATCAGGATTGGCCGCAACCGCAGCTTCGCCGCCGCGATCGCCGCGTCGAACGCGTTCATGCCTTCGCGCATCCGCTCTTCGGCAAACTCGACAATGAGGATGGCGTTCTTCGCCGACACGCCGATCGTCGTGATCAGGCCGACCTGGAGGTATATGTCGTTGTTGAGCCCGGTCAGCGTCGCCGAGAGCAGCGCGCCGACGATGCCCAGCGGCACCACCAGCATGACCGAGATCGGCACCGACCAGCTTTCGTACAGCGCGGCAAGGCACAGGAACACGATCAGCAGCGACAGGCCGTAGAGCGCAGGCGCCTGACCGCCGGACAGGCGCTCCTCGTAGCTGAGGCCGGTCCATTCCAGCCGGGTGCCCGGCGGCAGCTTGGCCTGCATCGTCTCGATCGTCTTCATCGCGGCGCCCGACGACACGCCCGGCGCAGGCTGGCCGAGTATCTCCATCGCCGGCAGGCCGTTGTAGCGGGTGAGCTGCACCGGTGCCTGCGACCAGGATTGGGTCGAGAAGGCGCTGAACGGCGCCATCGTGCCGGTCGCGCCTCGGACGTAGAAGTCGCCGATGCTCTCGGGCGCCTGCCGATATTGCTCGTCCGCCTGGAGGTACACGCGCTTCACGCGGCCGCGATCGATGAAGTCGTTGATGTACGATCCGCCCCAGGCCGTCGAGATCGTGTTGTTGACCGTCGCGAGATCGAGGCCGAGCGCGCGCGCCTTGTCGTGGTCGATGTTGACCTTCAGCTGCGGCGCGTCGTCGAGCGCGTTGGGCCGCACGCCCGCGAGCGTCTTGTCCTGCGACGCCATGCCGAGCAGCATGTTGCGCGCCGCCAGCAGCTTGTCGTGTCCGATCCCCGTCTCGTCCACCAGCTCGAAGTCGAACCCGGTGGCGTTGCCCAGTTCCTGCACGGCGGGCGGTGCCAGCGCGAAGATGAACCCGTCGGTATATTGCGAGAAGACGGCCATCCCGCGACCGGCGATCGCCGGCACCTTGTTGGCGACGCCCTTGCGGAACTCCCACGCCTTCAGCGGGATGAACGCGATGCCGCTGTTCTGGCCCGTGCCCGCGAAGCTGAAGCCGTTGATCGTGTACACGCCCTGGATATTGGCGGCCTCCGTGTCGAGGAAGTGGTCGCGGATCAGGTCCAGGCCCTTTTGCGTCCGCGCGGTCGTCGATCCGGCCGGCCCCTGCACCAGCGCGATCGCGACGCCCTGGTCCTCGTCGGGCAGGAAGCCCGTCGGCAGGCGGACGAACAGAACAGCCATGCCGACGACGATCAGCAGGTAGATGAGCCCCGAGCGCTTCCATCGGCCGACGGTGCCGCGCACGCCGCGCTCGTATCTCGCCTGGCCGCTGTCGAACGTGCGGTTGAACCAGCGGAAGAAGCGCGCGAGCGGGCCGGTGCCCTCGGCCTTGCCCGGATCGTGCGCCTTCAGGATCGTCGCGCACAGCGCGGGCGTCAGGACGAGCGCGACCGAGACGGAGAGCACCATCGCCGACACGATCGTGATCGAGAACTGGCGATAGATGACGCCCGTGGAGCCGCCGAAGAACGCCATCGGCAGGAACACCGCCGACAGCACCAGCGCGATGCCGACGAGCGCGCCGGTGATCTCGTCCATCGACTTGCGCGCGGCGTCCTTGGGGGACAGATGCTCGGTCTGGATCAGCCGTTCGACGTTCTCCACGACCACGATCGCGTCGTCTACGAGGAGCCCGATCGCCAGCACCATGCCGAACAATGTCAGCGTGTTGATCGAATAGCCCGCGATCGCCAGCACGCCGAACGTGCCGAGCAGCACCACCGGCACCGCGATCGTCGGGATCAGCGTCGCGCGGAAGTTCTGCAGGAACAGGAACATCACGAGGAAGACGAGGACCACCGCCTCGACCAGCGTCTCGATTACCTGGTGGATCGACAGGCGCACGAACGGCGAAGTGTCGTAGGGGAAGACGACCTTCACGTCCGGCGGGAACTGCTTGGCGATCTCGGTGACGCGCGCTTTCACCAGCGTCACCGTGTCGAGTGCGTTGGCGCCCGGCGCGGGCTTGATGGCGATGCCCGACGCGGGCTTGCCGCTCCATTGCGACGTGAACTGGTAGTTCTCCGCGCCGATCGCGACCCGCGCGACGTCGCGCAGCCGCACGATCGACCCGTCGGCGTTGCTCTTCAGGCTGATCGCGCCGAACTCGTCGGGGTTGGTCAGCCGCGACTCGACCGAGACGGTCGCGTTGAGCATCTGTTCCTTGGGCGCCGGCTGCGCGCCGATCTGGCCGGCCGAGACCTGCGCGTTCTGCGCGATGACGGCGGCGGTGATGTCCGCCATCGTCAGCGCGTAGTTGTTGAGCTTCAGCGGATCGACCCAGATGCGCATCGCATATTGCGAGCCGAACACCTGCGTGTCGCCGACGCCGTTCACGCGGGCGAGCGGGTCCTGCAGCTTGGAGACGATATAGTCGGACAGATCGGCCGCATCGTGCTTGCCGTTCTCCGAATAGAGCCCGACGAACAGCAGGAAGTTCTGCGTCGCCTTGGCGACCAGGATGCCCTGTTGCTGGACCTCCTGCGGCAGCAGCGGCGTCGCCGCCTGCAGCTTGTTCTGGACCTGGACCTGCGCGATGTCGGGATCGGTGCCCTGCTCGAACGTGACCGTGATCGTGACGGTGCCGGCGGAGGACGACGAGGACGAGAAATAGCGGAGGTGGTCGATGCCCTTGATCTGCTGCTCGATGATCTGGGTCGTCGTGTTCTCCAGCGTCTGCGCGTCGGCGCCGGGATAGGTCGCGGTGATCGACACGGCGGGCGGCGCGATCGTCGGGAACTGCGAGATCGGCAGCACGCGGATCGCCAGGATGCCGGCGAGCATCAGGATCATCGCGATGACCCACGCGAAGATGGGGCGGTCGATGAAATAACGGGCCATGGTGCGTTACTTGCCCTGTGCCGGAGGCTGGGTCGGGGCAGGCTTGGCGTTGGGATCCCACCGGCTGGGCTTCACCGCCATCCCGGGGCGCAGGTTGCCGCCGCCCTCGACGATCACCCGGTCGCCCGGACGCACGCCGCCCGTGACCAGCCAGTTGTCGCCGATCGTGCGGCTCGTCTGCAGCGTGCGCGGCGCGACCTTGTCGTCGGCGCCGACGACCATGACGGTCGGGTTCCCGCGCTCGTCGCGGCCGACGGCGCGCTGCGGCACCAGCATCGCCTTGGCCTGCGTGCCCTCCACCAGCTGCGCGCGCACATACATGCCCGGCAGCAGCAGCCCGTTGGGATTGGGGAACTGCGCGCGGATGATCTGCGACCCCGTCGTCGGATCGACCGTCACGTCGGCGAAGCGCAGCGTGCCTTGTGGACCATAGGTGGTGCCGTCCTCCAGCATCAGCTTCACCCGGGCGGCACCGTCACGCGCGATCTGCCCGGACAGGATCTGCTGGCGCAGCTTGAGGAGGTCGGCGCTCGACTGCTGGATGTCGACATAGATCGGATCGAGCCGCTGGATCGTCGCGAGCGGATCGGTCTGCGCCGCGGTGACGAGCGCGCCCGTCGTGTAGATCGATCGTCCGATCCGGCCCGTGATCGGCGCGCGGATGGTCGTGCGCGCCACGTCGATCTGCGCGGTGCGGACCGCCGCCTCCTGCGCGGCGACGTCGGCCTGTGCCTGCGCGGCGGTGGTCTGGGCGTTCTCGTAATCCTGCTTGGCGATCGCGTTGATCTTCACAAGCTCGCCATAACGACGCGCGAGCGCCGCGCTCGACGCGATGCCGGCGCGCGCGCGGGCCAGCGCCGCGCGGGCGTTCGCGATCGATGCCTGATAGGTCGAGGGATCGATCCGGTAGAGCGGCTGGCCCTGTCGGACCACGTCACCCTCGGTGAACAGCCGCGCCTCGACCAGGCCGTTGACTTGCGGGCGGACCTGCGACGTCTCATAGGCGGACGTGCGCCCGGGCAGCTCGTTCGTCAGCGTCACCACCTGCTCGGCCACGGTCACGAAGCCGACACTCGGCGTCGGCGGCTGTTGCGGCTGCTGGGCAGGTCCGCCACAAGCGACGAGCGTCAGCGCCAGCAGCGACGCGGTGTGACGAAGAAAGGTCATGCGCAAAACCGCCGGATCGTTTATGTGAGTGATCGATCACTCACAAATGCTGCTACTGCGAACCAGGTCGGGTGGTCAAGCTGATTGGACAAGGGTTACGACCATGGATGTAGCATTTGGCTGCCAGGGGCAGGGTCGTGATCGGGCGGAGGCCCGCCGCGCGCGGATCATCGAGGCGGCGCGCGCCCTGTTCGTGAGCAACGGCTTCCACGCGACCGGCGTCGCCCAGATCGCCAAGGTCTCGGGCGTCGCGGTCGGGCAGATCTACCGGGATTTCGACTCGAAGGAAGAGGTCGTCGCCGCGATCGTCGAGGGCGACTGCTACGCCTTTCTGGAGCGCGACTGCCTCTACCGTTCGATCGCGGCGAATGACGAGCGCGCGGTCTGGACCTGGTTGCGTCAGTTTTTCCGGCCCGCCGCCAAGCGGGGCACCGAGCCGCTGTTCGCGGAGATCATCGCCGAGTCGACCCGCAACGAGCGCATCGCCGCGATCTTCGTACGCAAGCACGAGGACGTCACCGCGACGATGCTCGCCGCCCTGACCCTGCTGGCCCCCGGCGAGCACCTCGCCGACCGCCGCGCGCTCCTGACGGAACTCGTCCTGACGCTGTCGCGCGGCCTGATGCAGCAACGATTGTTCCTGCCCGATCGCGACACCGATCAGCTGGTGGACGCGATCGTCCAGATCATCGCGGGGGAGGTGGAGGCCATGCGCGCCGTGGCGATGGAGGCTGTCGCTTAGAGGGGCGAGCCGACGGCCGGCTTGCGCTCACCGGACGACAGTCTTCAACCCTCGCGCCCGGGACTCCGCGACAGGGCCGTCTCGACCCGGCGATCGGGCAGGACCCACCAGAGCGCCAGCGCCGCGTAGCAGCCATAGGCGAGCACCGGCGCCACGAACGCGCACGCCATCCCGAGCAGATAGACGAACGGCGTCGTCTTGCCCTTGAGGTCGCGCCCGATCGCCCGGCGAAGCGGGGAGCCTGGCCCCTGCGCGCGGACGATGGCGGCCTGCATGAGGTACCAGCTCAACGCGCAGAGCAGCAGCACCGCGCCGTAGACGGCGACTGGAACCGGTGCCGATCCATGCTCGTCCATCCAGGCGGTCGTGAACGGGATCAGCGACAGCCAGAACAGCAGGTTCAGGTTCGCCCACATCACCGCGCCCGTCACATGCGGCACGAGCCGGAAGAAGTGGTGATGATTGTTCCAGTAGATGGCGACGTAGACGAAGCTGAGCACGAAGCTCAGGAACGTGGGGCCTAGCTCGCGCAGGCTCGCCAGGTCCGCATCGTGCGGCGGCTTCAGCTCCAGCACCATGATCGTGATGATGACCGCGATCACCCCGTCGGTCAGCGCGATCAGCCGTTCCGATCCGATGTTCGTCGTCATGCGCTATCCGTCTCCGGTCATGGCCTACAGCCCGGGCGATCCCAGGCGTTGCGCCGTGTCGCGCGGGCGTCCAGCGGCGGCGATGCCGATCACGCTGAGCACCGCCGCCGCCGCCAGATAGAGGCCGACGGGCCGCAGTCCGCCGCGCTCGGCGATCAGTTGCGCGATCGCGGGCGTCAGCCCGCCGCCGACGATGCCGCCGAGGTTGAACGCGAGCGACGTGCCCGTGTAGCGGACCCGCGCCGGGAACAGGCCGGGCAGCCAGGCGCCGAGCGGGCCATAGACCAGCCCCATCGCGAACAGCGCGACGCCCAGGAACACGAACACGCCGGTCATCGAGCCGCTGCCGAGCAGCCCCGGCAGCAACGCGCCGCTGAGCGCGGTGCCGAGGCAGCCCCACAGGAGCACGCGGCTCGGGCTGGTCTTATCCGACCACCATCCCGCCAGCAGGATGCCGGCGGCCATGAACCCGATCGCGCCCAACTGCGCCTCGAGGAAGGACTGGCGTGGATAGCCTAGTTGCGTGGTGCCGAAGCCGAGCGCGAACGCGGTCGCGATGTAATAGAGCGCGAAACAGGCGACGACGCCGAGCGTGCCGGCGACGGCGGGGCGCCAATGCTCGCGCAGCACCAGCGCGACGGGCACGCGGGCGGGCGCCGCCTCCGCCAGCGCCGCCGAGAAGGCACGAGTCTCGGTGAGCCTCAGCCGCACCCACAAGCCGAGCCCGACCAGCAAGGCGCTCGCGAGGAACGGGATGCGCCATCCCCAGGCGCGGAACTGGTCGGGCGTCAGGAGCAGGCCCAGCACCAGGAAGAAGCCGTTGGCGCAGAAGAAGCCGACGGGTGCGCCGAGCTGCGGCGCCATGCCGAAGCGGCCGCGCCACCCCGGCGGCGCGTTCTCCACCGCGAGCAGCGCCGCGCCGCTCCACTCGCCGCCAAGGCCGATGCCCTGGCCGAACCGCAGCAGGCACAACAGCGCCGGCGCGATCCAGCCGACCATGGCATAGGTCGGCAGGAACGCGATCGCCGCGGTCGAGCCGCCCATTAGCAACAGCGAGGCGACCAAAGTCGACTTGCGGCCGACCCGATCGCCGAAATGCCCGAAGAGCACCCCGCCGATCGGACGCGCGAGAAACGCGAGGCTGAAGCTCGCATAGGACGACAGCAACTGCGCGGACGGAGAGCTCGCGGGGAAGAACAGCGGCCCGAACACGAGGCTGGTCGCGGTCGCGTAGATGTAGAAATCATAGAACTCGACGGACGTGCCAACGAGGCTCGCCAGCAGGATGCGCGCGGTCTGTCGGCGATCGTCCGTCACATCCGGTCCATCCAGGGCAGGCGCGCCAATCTGCTGGCGATCGGCCGCGAGGTCAACGATGGACCCCGGGATGGACCGGCATGCGGCGCTACCCCGCCACGCTCTGCCGGTCCGCGACCAGTGCGTCGACGACGCTCGGGTCCGCGAGGGTGGACGTGTCGCCCAGGCTCGACACTTCTCCCTCCGCGATCTTGCGCAGGATGCGGCGCATGATCTTGCCCGACCGCGTCTTGGGCAGGCCCGGCGCGAACTGGATGGCGTCCGGGCTGGCGATCGGGCCGATCTCCCGGCGCACCCATTGCGTCAGCACCTTCTGCAGCTCGGCCGAGGATTCCTCGCCCGCGTTGAGCGTCACGAACGCATAGATGCCTTGGCCCTTGATCGGGTGGGGCATGCCGACCACCGCGGCCTCCGCCACCTTGGGATGCAGCACCAGCGCGCTCTCGACCTCCGCGGTGCCCATCCGGTGGCCGGACACGTTGATGACGTCGTCGATCCGGCCAGTGATCCAGTAATAGCCGTCCTCGTCCCGCCGCGCGCCGTCGCCGGTGAAATAGGCGCCGGGAAAGGTCTGGAAATACGTCTCGAAGAAGCGGCGGTGATCGCCCCAGACGGTGCGCATCTGCCCGGGCCAGCTCTTCGCGATGACCAGCGGGCCTTCCGCCGGTCCGTCCTGCACGCGCCCGTCGTTGTTGAGGATCGCGGGGAAGACGCCGGGCAGCGGCCATGTCGCAGAGCCAGGCTTGAGCGGCGTCGCGCCCGGCAGCGGCGCGATCATGCCGCCGCCGGTCTCCGTCTGCCACCACATGTCGATGATCGGGCAGCGGCCGTCGCCGACCACGTCGTGGTACCAGCGCCAGGCCTCCGGATTGATCGGCTCGCCGACGCTGCCCAGCAGGCGCAGCGACCTGCGATCGGCGGCGGCGACGAACCCGTCACCCTCCCGCATCAGCGCGCGCAGCACGGTCGGGGCGGTGAACAGCGTCGCGACCTTGTGCCGGCCGACCACCTGCCACAGCCGGCTCGCGTCCGGCCAGGTCGGCACGCCCTCGTACATCAGCGTCGTCACGCCGTTGGCGAGCGGACCATAGACGATGTAGCTGTGCCCGGTGACCCAGCCGACGTCGGCGGCGCACCAGAACACCTCGCCCTCACGCGGGTCGAAGCACCAGTCATGGGTCAGGCTGGCCCACAGCAGATAGCCGCCGCCGGTATGGACGACGCCCTTGGGCTTGCCCGTCGAGCCGGAGGTATAAAGGATGAACAGCGGGTCCTCCGCGTCCATCGGCTCGGCCGGGCAATCGGCCGAGACGGTCGCCGCAAGCTCGTGATACCAGCTGTCGCGCTCGCCCATCGGCACGTCGGCGCCCGTCGCGCGCACGACGATCACGCTCTCCAGCGCAGGCGCGAGCTTCGCCGCCGCATCGACGTTCGCCTTGAGCGGTACGCGCTTGCCGCCGCGGCGACCCTCGTCGGCGGTGACGACGACCTTGGAGTCGCAATCGGTGATCCGCCCCGCCAGCGCCTCGGGCGAGAAGCCGCCGAACACCACCGAATGCACCGCGCCGATCCGCGCGCAGGCGAGCATCGCGACCGCCGCCTCGGGGATCATCGGCAGGTAGAGCGTCACGCGGTCGCCCTTGCGGACGCCCTTGGCGCGCAGGACGTTGGCGAAGCGGCAGACATCGGCGTGAAGCTCGCGATAGCTGATGTGGCGCGGCGCCTCGGCGGGGTCGTCGGGCTCCCAGATGATCGCGGTCTGCGACCCACGTGTCTCGAGGTGCCGGTCGAGGCAGTTGGCCGCGACGTTGAGCTGTCCGTCGCCGAACCAGCGGACCTGGAAGTCTGCCTCCGCGAAGCTGCTCTGGTCGGCGAGCGTCGGGAACCGCGCCCAGTCGAGCCGGCGTGCCTGCGCCAGCCAGAACGCGTCCGGCGTGTCCGCCGCCGCCGAGACGAGCGCGCGATAGTCGCCCTCCTCCAGCCCGGTCTCATTCGCCCAGCCTGGCACCGGTACGCGTTCCGTCATGCTCATCCTCCTGTCGCGCCGCCGTCTTATGACCGTTCGCGCTTGCGCGCGACCCCGTGATGCATCGCCCTTCGCGACATGCATGGTGCACGGCTCGCTTTCGGCTTCTCAGCGCACACGATCGGTGCTCAAGAGGCAAATACTACGCGAAACATACGAAGACGGGAGTCGTGCGGCCTCGAAGCTAAACGCCCTGACCGACTAAGGCACTGCCCTGCCAAGCTCGAGGATTGCAGGGTCGCAATGGGGACCGTCATGACGATCAGATGGGCGGCGCCGGTCGCCGCCATCGCCCTGTCGAGCATGGCGGGTACGGCGGTGGCGCAGGCCACGGATGCCGGCGACCAGCCGTCCACTCCGGCTCCGACGCCGATCTGCACGGACCGGCCGACCAAGGCGAACGTCGCCTGCACCGTGCCCGCCGGCGCGATCCAGATCGAGGCGGACGTGCTGAACTGGACGCGGCTGGACGCCCCGGGCGCGCAGGTCGACACGATCCTCTATGGCAATCCGACGCTGAAATACGGGCTCGGCGCGACGACGGACGTCGAGGTGAACCTTGCTCCCTACGAGACGGTGCGTACGCGCGCGCAGGGTGCGTCCGACACGATCGGCGGCGTGGGCGATCTCTACATCCGCCTGAAGCAGCAGCTTACCAGACCGTCCGCTCCGGTGCAGGTCGCGGTCATCCCCTACGTCAAGGCGCCGACCGCGCGCACCGGCGTCGGCAACGGCAAGGTCGAGGGCGGCGTGATCGCGCCGATCGTCTTCGACCTGCCCGCCGGCTTCACGCTGGACCTCGGACCGGAAGTCGACATCCTCGCCAACGGCGAGGGGCGCGGCCATCACGTGCAGCTCGTCGGGCTGGTCAACCTGTCCAAGACGGTCGGCAGGACCACCCTCTACGGCGAAATGTGGACCGGTCAGAACCATGATCCTGCGGCCACGGTGCGACAATATTCTGCCGACGTCGCGGTGACCTATCTGCTCACGCCGACGCTCCAGCTCGACGTCGGCGCCAATTTCGGTCTCAACCGCGTCACCCCCGACGTGCAGAGCTACCTCGGCATCGCCGCGCGCTTCTGACCCGACCCTTTGATCCGACAGGAACCCCAGACATGCAGGACCTCATCTGGATCGCGATCACCCTCGGGCTGCTCGCGCTCACCCTTGCCTATTTCCGCCTGTGCGAGAAAGCCTGATGACCATCGACCTGTGGCTCGGCGGCCTGACCGCCCTTGCTCTCCTGGGCTATCTTGTCGCGGTGCTCGTCCACCCCGAGCGGTATTGAGGGAGGACGACCGGTGACCCTGCAAGGCTGGCTCCTCATCATCGTCTTCGCCGCGCTCGTCGTGGCGATCACCAAGCCGTTCGGCCTGGGCCTCTTCGCGATCATGGAGGGGCGCCGCACCTGGCTGCATCCGGTGCTGGGCCCCGTCGAGCGCGGCTTCTACGCCTTGTCGGGCATCGATACCGCCGCCGATCAGAGCTGGCGCCGGTTCGGCGTCCACATGCTGCTGTTCAACGCCGCCGGGCTGTTCCTCACCTATGCGATCTTGCGGCTGCAATTCTACCTGCCGCTCAACCCGCTGGGGTTCGCAGGGCTCACGCCGCATCTGGCGTGGAACACCGCCGTCAGTTTCGCCACCAACACCAACTGGCAGAGCTACAGCGGCGAATCGACTATGTCGCAGTTCAGCCAGATGGTCGGGCTGACGATCCACAACTTCACCTCGGCGGCGACCGGCATCGCGCTCGCCTTCGCGTTCATCCGCGGTTTCGCCCGCAAGGAGGCGGCGGGGCTCGGCAATTTCTGGGCCGACGTCACGCGCGTGACCCTGTACCTGCTGCTGCCGGCCTGCCTCGTCTACGCCGTCGTCCTGATCTGGGCGGGCGTGCCGCAGACGTTCGACGGTTCGGTCGTCGCGACCACGCTGGAGGGCGCCAGGCAGACGATCGTGCTGGGTCCGGTCGCGAGCCAGGAGGCGATCAAGATGGTCGGCACCAACGGCGGCGGCATCTTCAACGCCAATTCGGCGCACCCGTTCGAGAACCCCAACGCGCTCACCAACCTGCTGCAGATGCTGTCGATCTTCTCGATCGGCGCCGGCCTTACATGGACGTTCGGCAAGGCGGTCGGCAACACGCGCCAGGGCTGGGCGATCTTCGGCGCGATGATGGCGCTGTTCCTCGCCGGCACCGTGGCGACCTATGCCGCCGAAGGCGCGGGCAACCCGATCCACCATGCGCTGGGCATCGCTGGCGGCAACATGGAGGGCAAGGAGGTCCGCTTCGGCATCGCCGCGTCCAGCCTGTTCGCGGTCGTGACGACGGACGCGTCGTGCGGCGCGGTCAACGCGATGCACGACAGCTTCACCGCGCTGGGCGGCCTCGTCCCGCTGTTCAACATGCAACTGGGTGAGATCATCTTCGGCGGCGTCGGCGCGGGGCTGTACGGCATGCTGCTGTTCGTCATCCTCAGCGTCTTCGTCGCCGGGCTGATGGTCGGGCGCACGCCCGAATATGTCGGCAAGAAGATCGAGGGGCGCGAGGTGAAGCTCGCGGTGCTGGCGATCGCGGTGCTGCCGCTCATCATCCTGACGTTCACCGGCCTCGCGTCGGTGTCGAAGGACGGTCTGGCCGGATTGGCCAACCAGGGCCCGCACGGCTTCACCGAGATGCTGTACGCCTTCACCTCCGCGGTGGCGAACAACGGCAGTGCCTTTGCCGGGCTGACCGCGAGCACGCCCTTCTATGACGGGCTGCTGGGCGTGGGCATGTGGCTCGGGCGCTTCTTCGTTATCGTGCCGATGCTGGCGATCGCCGGCAGCCTGGCGGCCAAGCGCGTCGTGCCCGCCTCCGCCGGCTCGTTCCCGACGACCGGGCCGCTGTGGATCGCGCTGCTGATCGGCGTGATCCTGATCCTGGGCGGCCTGACCTTCCTGCCGTCGCTCGCCCTCGGACCGATCGCGGAGCATGTCGCGACCGTCCACGGCCAGACCTTTTGAGGACCGCCACCATGGCCCGCGCCGCTACCCCCTCGATGTTCACCGCCGACCTGCTCGGCCCCGCCATCGCCGACTCGTTCCGCAAGCTCGATCCGCGCACGCTGGTGCGCAACCCCGTCATGTTCGTGACGGCGGTGGTCGCGACGCTCGTCACCATCATGCTGGTGGCGGGCATCGGCGGCGGATCGGTCGGCTTCAAGTTGCAGCTCGTGTTCTGGTTGTGGCTGACCGTGCTGTTCGGCAATTTCGCCGAGGCGCTCGCGGAAGGGCGCGGCAAGGCGCAGGCCGCGAGCCTGCGCGCCACCAAGGGCGAGTTGACCGGCAAGCGCGTGATCGCCGGCGGGACGGAAGTCGTACCCGCCACCGCGCTCCGCGTCGGCGACGTCGTGCTGGTCGAGAACGGCGACCTGATCCCTGCCGACGGCGAGGTGATCGAGGGCGTCGCGTCGGTCAACGAAGCGGCGATCACGGGTGAGAGCGCGCCCGTGATCCGCGAGGGCGGCGGTGATCGCTCGGCCGTCACCGCCGGCACGCGCGTCGTGTCCGACTGGCTGAAGGTGCGCGTCACCGCCGGCCCCGGCCAGGGCTTCATCGACCGCATGATCGCGCTCGTCGAGGGCGCCGAGCGGCAGAAGACCCCCAACGAGATCGCGCTGACGATCCTGCTGGTGGGCCTCACCATCATCTTCCTGATCGCGGTCGGCACGATCCCGATGTTCGCCCATTATGCGGGCGGCGTCGTGCCGGTCGTCATCCTGTCGGCGCTGCTGATAACCCTGATCCCGACCACGATCGCGGCGCTGCTGTCGGCGATCGGCATCGCGGGCATGGACCGGCTGGTGCGCTTCAACGTCCTCGCCAAGTCAGGCCGGGCGGTGGAGGCGGCGGGCGACATCGACGTGCTGCTGCTCGACAAGACCGGCACGATCACGATCGGCGACCGCCAGGCGAGCGAGTTCCGCGCGATCGGCGGCGTCGCGATCGGCGCGATGGCGGAAGCGGCGCTGCTCGCGAGCCTCGCCGACGAGACACCCGAAGGCCGCTCGATCGTGGTGCTGGCACGGGACCGCCACCGGATTACGACGACGACGCTGCCGCAGAGCGCGGAGGTGATCTCCTTCACCGCGCAGACGCGCATCTCGGGC